>NZ_JBSFZS010000487.1:0-1515 GCF_053600395.1 Streptomyces sp. NPDC005070
CCCGAAGCCGATCCGGCGGAACTACGTTCCCGCCCCGAACTTCGCCCAGAAATTCCTGGAGCGGGCCCTACCGCTCCAGGAGCCGCTGACCCTGATGCCCTGGGGTGAGCTGGGCGGAGTGCTGGTGCCTTCTGTCCGTGGCCGCCACAGTGGTGGTGGGTCGACGCGGGCCGGGGGTGGTGGCGATGTTGCGGTTGTCCGTGCCGCAGGACAGCTGGTGGGAGGCACTGCCGGAGCAAGCGCGGCAGCTGCCTGCCGAGCTGGCCCGGATCGACGCGTACTTGGACGACGAGCGGTTCATTGCCCCGTGGCGGACAGTGTTCGCCGAGCGGCTGGGGCGGCCGTCGGTCCCGGTCGAGACGCTGCTGCGGCTGCTCTACCTCAAGCACCGGTACCAGCTCGGATACGAGACGCTCTGCCGTGAAGTGGCGGACTCGCTGAGCTGGAGGCGGTTCTGCCGGATCCCGCTGACTTCCCCGGTGCCCCACCCGACCGCACTGGTCAAGCTCGTACGCCGCAGCGGCACCCAGACCATCGAACAGCTCAACGCCGCGTTGCTGGGCAAGCTGGTGGAGGACAAGCTGCTGCGGTGCCGCAAGCTGGGTATCGACACCACTGTGGTCGAAGCCGACATCGACCATCCCACGGACGCCGACCTGTTGGAGCACGGGGTGCGCAAGCTGGGCCGGCTGGTGCGTCGGATCAAGGCCACCGGCATCGCCCGTCGCACCCGTTTCCGGGACCGCAGCCGATCAGCAGGCCGCCGCTTCAAGCAGATCTCTCGCACCCTGCGTCGGCGCACCGGCCAGGCGCTGGGCGAAATCGATAAGCTCACCGGCGAAGTCGCCGCCATCGCCTCAGCGACGCTGCAGGATGTGGCCGCGGTGGAGCGCAACGCGCGACGCGCACTGCACGCGCGGCCCTCGGGACGACTAGCACACCTGGTCAGTGAGCTGGCCGGGACGGTGGCGGGCACGCAGCGCCTTCTGGAACAGACCGCGTTACGGCTGGCAGGCATTCGCAAGATCCCCGACCGGCTGGTGTCGCTGGCCGACCCTGACGCCCGGCCGATCCGCAAGGGCAAGCCGCAACACCCCACCCAGTTCGGCTACACCGCGCTGGTCGCCGAGGACGAAGGCGGCTTCGTCGTCGACCACCAGGTCCACCGCGGGAACCCGGCCGATGCCCCGCAGTTGGTGCCCGCGGTCGAGCGGGTGACCACGCTCACCGGCCGGGTGCCGGCAACCGTGGTCGCCGACCGCGGCTTCGGCACCGCCGCCAACGACCGGGCCCTGGCCGAACTCGGGGTCCGAAGGATCGGCCTCCAGCGCACCGGAACCCTGGGCAAGGCCCGCCAGCAGTACGAATGCAGCCGCCCGTTCCGGCGGATGCGCAACTGGAGAGTCGGCATCGAAGCCCGGATCAGCCACCTCAAGCGCAGCTTCGGATTCCGCCGCACTCGCCTCCGCCGTCTGGCGGGTGCACAGACCTGTGCAGGGCTCGGGATCTTCGCCT
>NZ_JBSFZS010000488.1:0-1515 GCF_053600395.1 Streptomyces sp. NPDC005070
GGTGGCCGGGCCGGGGCGAGCAGGGCGGCCAGGGCGGCGGCGAGACAGAGCCGGGCCGGCAGGCCGAAGCCGTGGGTGTATCCGGAGGCGTACGGCAGGCCTGACGGCTGGAGGCGGCCGGTGACCACGGAGCATCCGCCGTGCCGCGCCCCCGGTACCCCGCCCGCCGAGCCGCGTCAGCCGTCGACGAAGCCGATGGCTTCCAGGAAGCCCACCGCCGAGTAGTACACGTACGGGTCGTCGGCCGTCCTGGCGGCGCTCCGGGCCTGCTTCCAGGCGCGCGCTGCCTCTCTCCTGCGGCCACGGGTTTGCTCGGCGAGACCCAGGATGAGCAGGGCGGACGTCTGACCGTCCGCGTCCTGACAGGTCAGAGCCAGCGCCTCGGCCCGCTCCGCGGCCGCGACCGCTTCTGCCGGCTGCCCCAGCTGATAGAGGGCGTTGGCGAGGGTACCGAGGGCCCGGCCCGCCGCGAGTTCGGAGCCGGCCCGTTCGAGCAGCGCGACAGCCCGCCGGCTTTCCTCTGCCGCCTCCACGTGGTTGCCGATCGCCAGATGCGTCTGGGCCAGGCGGACCAGTACATCGCCCAGGTGCCGTTCGTCGGCCGCGCCCTCCAGGGCGGCCACGGCGTGTCGGTATCTCCGCATCGCCAGCGCGTGATTGCCGGAGTCGAAGGTGAGCGAGGCGAGTTCGCCCCAGAGCCCGGCCTCAGCGGTGGTGTCGCCGATCCGCCGGTACGCCTCGGCGGCCACGGTATAGGCCTTCTCCACGCGCCACAGCCCCTCCCCCACATTGATCCGCCGCGCGAGGCGGGCCAGCACCTCACACACCTCCCGCCACTCCCCGGCCTGTTTGGCATCGACACCGGTCATGATCGCGAGGGCACGCTCCTGACGGCGGACGGTGTCGTCCGGGCCGATGTGCAAGAGCTCCGCCTCCCACAACAGAGCATCCGCGAGGGCCTCGTAGCGGCGCGCGCCGATCCGCCCGGCCCAGTCGGCGGCCGCGCGCAGTGCCTTGACCTTCACATTGGTTTCCGCGTACGCGGATCCGGCGACCGAGGCGATCTCCAGGAGGAGGTCGAGCGCCCCGGTTCGGTCGCGTACGGCTCCGAGTTCCGCCAGCAACGCCAGGGCGGACGTGACGGAGTTCAGCGCGTCTCTGAGGAGTCCGACCGCGGTGGTCGCCGACGGCTCCCCGACCGCTTCACGAAGCACGTCCCGCTGGAAACGGAGCAAATCCTCCGCGCTCTCGGCCGCTTCACGCTCCTGACCGGCCGCCTGGAGCGCCCGGGCCACGTTGAGCAGGGCCCAGCTCCTCGCGTGGTGGTCTCCGGCCTCCTCGGCGAAACGCACTGCCGTGTGGGCGGCGGCCTCCCATTCCGTGACCTGGCCGCGATGCTCGAACAGCGAGACCAGCGCCTCCTGGAGCCGCAGCGCTCCCTCCGCGTCCCCGAAGGTCGCCGCCATCGAGATTGCGGCCTGGAGATTCGGGAACTCCTGGTCGAACCAGTCCAGC
>NZ_JBSFZS010000489.1:0-1513 GCF_053600395.1 Streptomyces sp. NPDC005070
CGCGGAAGTACGCGGCACAGGGAGAAACGCCGGGCTCATAAGGGGGCAACGCTTGCAGCTTGCGGGCTGCATCGATGATCGGCTCTCCTCCCCCGGGTGCATTTTCGGGAAGGCGCCAGACCGGCGGGCATCAGTCGAGTTCGTGTAGCTCGTGGCGGATGGCAGCGCAGCTCTGGCGTTCCTCGATGGGTGCGGATCCTCTGAAGTGACCGTCGGGTTCAAGCGGTGAGGGTGTAGTTCTGCTGGTCAGGGCTGGGGTAGAGGCGTTGATGTTCGCGGGCCGCATGGAATTTCCAATAGTCCTCAAAGTCGCCGTTCGTGATCAGTGCGCGGAGTTGGAGGACAGCTTCGGCGCCGTCGAGTCCCCAGCGGGCGCCGGTGATATCGAGGCGGTCGGCGATCAGATGTCGGCAGGCGCCTTCGACGGCACCGGTGGCGATCGGCCAGCCGGCCGCGAGTGCGGTGTCGTAGTGGAGCTGGTTGAGGTGGCCGGTGAGGTAGCGGTGGCAGGTGGTGACTGCCTTGCGGCGGGCGGCGGGAAGTTGTTCGGCTGCGGCCTGCGCGGACATCTCGGTGGCGGCGCGCTCGGCGTGTCCGGCGAGGATCGCGGTGAGTTTGTCCGCGGCCCAGGTTTCCGCCTCGCGGCTGCCGACCGAGTGGAAGGCGTGCGCGGCCGTCCAGCAGTACTCGGCGACGTGCACGAAGTCGAGCAGAACGTGCAGGCGGATTCCGCGGCGGGCGGCTTCGGTGTGGATCAGGTCGAGTTGGTGGCGGGCGCCGTCGACGAGCACGAGCCAGGCCCGCAGGTGCTGTGGGTCGCGAGCCTCGGCCTGGTCGAAGGCGTCGGCGACGACTTGCTCGGGAGGTCGGATCACTGAGGCGGTGCACCATTTCCGCTCGGCTTTCGGGCCCGGCCTCGCTGGTCGGGCTTCGCTGCGGCCGCCGGGCGGATGGACGATGTCGTGCGGTCGGTGTGGGGCGGGAGCGGTGTCGAAGATGCAGGCCACGGTCGCCATGCGTTTGCGGTTGGGTTTCTCGCCCGGTGCCAGGCGGCCGCGTCGCCCGGCTGCCGCGGTCTTGGCCGCAGCCCGGCGGGTGGCTTCGCGCAGGGCTTCGGGGCGCATCACTATGCCCTTGCCGTCGATCTGGATGACCAGTGGCATTTCGCGGGTGCACGGGGTGGGGATCTTCGCCGTGTAGTAGGCGGCGATGTCGACGGCGGCGGCGACCACCAGTTCTTTGAGGCGGCGCTTGCCGAGTACTCTTCCGCACCGACGCTCGACCGCGGCAGCGGCCTGGTCGAACGAACCGCGCACCGCCTCCAGGACCGCGAGCCGGGCCAAGCCGCGTGAGTGTCGGCCGGCGGGCAGCGACAGCTTCTCGTCCGCCGGGTGCACGTTGGCAACGCCTTGGCCGCGATAGGCGATCCGGGTCACCCGCACCGGCCCGAACATGCAGGTCAGCAGGCGATGGTGGCCCATCTCTCGCCAGGTCCGCGGCTGTCCTTCCGGAC
>NZ_JBSFZS010000490.1:0-1512 GCF_053600395.1 Streptomyces sp. NPDC005070
GGCCGCCCTGGCCGCACCCGACGCGGCGCCCGCGGAGCGGCACGAGGACATCGCGCCCTCCGTCACCCGCGACTGACCCGCCGACGGCCCGCGCCGCGTCTCACTCCCGGGAGTTCGGCCGCCGGTGCGGCGGCTGGTCGGGGGCGGGGCGCAGCCGCGGCGCCGGGATGGGCAGGCTGCGGGGCTTGTCGGCGTCGACGGTGACGGGCTCGCGGTGGTGGCTGATCTCCAGCGGGTCACCGGACGCGAGCGTGTAGGTGACGGCGTCCTGCCCGATCTCCACGCGCAGCCGGCGGCCGAGGACCTCCAGGGAGAAGGCGAGGCGGCTGAGGCGTTCCGGCAGCCGGGGCGCGAACTCCAGGGTCTCCCCGTGGTGACGCAGCCCGCCGAAGCCGGCGACCAGCGCCGTCCAGGTCCCGGCGAGCGAGGCGATGTGCAGTCCGTCGCGGGTGTTGTGCTCCAGGTCCTCCAGATCCATCAGCGCGGCCTCGACCAGGTAGTCGTAGGCGAGGCCGGGATGGCCGGTCTCGGCGGCTATCACGGCCTGGCAGCAGGCCGACAGGGAGGAGTCGCGGACGGTGAGGGGTTCGTAGTAGGCGAAATTGCGGGCCTTGTGCTCCTCGTCGAAGAAGGGGCTGCACTTGTAGAGGGCGAGCACCAGGTCGGCCTGTTTGACGACCTGCTTGCGGTAGATGTCGAAGTAGGGGAAGTGCAGCATCAGCGGGTACTGGTCGGGGCGGGTGGCGGTGAAGTCCCAGCGCTGGTACCGGGTGAATCCGGCGTGCTGCTCGTGCACGCCCAGTTCGTGGTTGTACGGGATGTGCATGGCCTCGGCCGCGTCGCGCCAGGCCGCGCTCTCCTCCTCGTCGACGCCGAGCTCCGCCGCCCGCAGGGGGTACCGCTCGACGGCGTCGGCGGCGGCCAGGAGATTCGCGCGGGCCATCAGGTTGGTGTACGTGTTGTCGTCGGCGACGGCGCTGTACTCGTCGGGCCCCGTCACCCCGTCGATGTGGAACCTCCCCTGGTGGTCGTGGTGTCCCAGGGAGCGCCACAGCCGTGCCGTCTCGGTCAGCAGCTCGACGCCGGTGTCGCGTTCGAAGCGTGTGTCGCCCGTGGCGGCGGTGTAGCGGACGACGGCGTCGGCGATGTCGGCGTTGACGTGGAAGGCGGCGGTGCCGGCCGGCCAGTACGCCGAACCTTCCGATCCCGCTATGGTGCGCCAGGGGAACGCGGCGCCGCGCAGCCCGAGTTGGGCGGCCCGTTCCCGTGCGGCCCGAAGGGTGTTCTGGCGCCAGCGCAGCGCCTCGGCGACGGCGCCCGGCGAGGTGTAGGTGAGCAGCGGCAGGACGAAGGTCTCGGTGTCCCAGAAGGCGTGGCCGTCGTAGCCGGAGCCGGTGAGGCCCTTGGCGGGGATGGCGCGCTGTTCGGCGCGGGCGCCGGCCTGGAGCACGTGGAAGAGGGCGAAGCGCACGGCCTGCTGGATCTGTTCGTCGCCGTCCACCTCGACGTCGG
>NZ_JBSFZS010000491.1:0-1511 GCF_053600395.1 Streptomyces sp. NPDC005070
GGCGCTGCTGGGGCCGGACCCGGAACGCCGCGCCGAGCTCCCGCTCTCCGAGCGGGCGACAGCCGTGCTCGCCCTAGCCGCCGGTCATGCCCGGAACCTGGGCGCTAAGCGCGTCCGCCCGCTGCACGTCCTTGGCGCTTTGGCGCTGGACGGCCGGGGCATCGGTGCCCAGATCCTGACTGCACTCGGCGCGGACCACGATGAGATCCTGGTCCGCGTTCGAATGCACACCGCCTCCACCCCGCAAGTTCCGACGCCGTCGCCATCTTCGGCTGGGTGCGTGATCGGTGGGCTGCCGACGCTGAGCGATTTCACCGCACCGGCTCGCCGGAGCGTCGCCCGGGCGGTGGACTGGGCCGCAGCCTCGCCGGGCGGTCTACTGGACCCGGCGCTGCTGCTCCGTGCGATCGCCGCGGAGGGCTGGGACCAGACCCGCCACCTGGCCGCCGAAACCGCCGCCCCGCTGGGCATGCCTCTCGCCAGCGCTCCGCGCCGCCCAGAGCGCGCCCTGTCGGACACGGATGCGCCCGACCCTGACAACGCTGGCCACCTCGCCCCACAGATAGGCGCAGCCCCCCTCCGCGTCATGTCCACCCCGGCCGTACGCCGGGTGCTGGCGGCGGCCTCCCAGGACGCGGCGACGCGTGGCCGTCCGGGGACGGACCTGGACGACGTCGTCCAGGCGATCCTCCGGGACAGTGACTTTGCCGCGAATCCCGGTACGCGCCCGGCTCCGGCAGCCGAGGAGGCCAGGGCCAAGCCGACACCCGACGCCGGGGCGAGGGGCGTCCTGGACTCCGCCCGGGCGGCCGCCGAAGCCGGCGACCAGCCCTACATCGGTCCCGAACACATCCAGACGGCTCTGGACCAGACCGATGACCTGCTCTTCCATAGCCAGACCCCTACGGCCGCTCCTGCAGCAGATACGGGGCCGCAGCCTTGCGTCCCGCTGCCACTGACTCCGAGGGCCGACCAGGTGCTGGAGTCCGCCGCCGCCCTGGCGTGCGCCGCTGGCCACACCGAATACACTGCCGATGATCTGACACAGGCTCTCTTCCAGGTCGCACCGAGCCCGAACTCCCGCTCCACACCGACCGGTTCCGGGGCCGGGACACCGATCGCGCACGACGCGGCAGGCGAGGAAGCGGCGGACCGTGAGGCATCGAAGCAGCCCGGCGGACAGTCGTTCCAACCGGAGTTGATCCGGCACCTGGACCGCGCCCTGACCGCGATCGACCGCGAGACGACCCGTCTGCTGGCTCGGGGCCACTCCACCGACGGGGACGAGACCGAATACCGGCGGCGCTTGGAGGGGGTACTCGACGAGCAGGGCGAGCACCTCGAAATCCTGCGCCTCCTCCACCGGCACGCCCCCCGTCGCTACGTGGACCGGCTGATCGAGGTACTGCTCGCCATAGCCCGACGGCGTCGGCTGACCGTTGTCCACCATCAGGGTGACGGGCAGATTGGTGCTGCTGATCGTGCTGTCCGTGTCGCTCTTGACCGAAATG
>NZ_JBSFZS010000492.1:0-1504 GCF_053600395.1 Streptomyces sp. NPDC005070
CGCCGGCCGTCAGGGTGCCCGCGTCGTACTTGATCATGCCCCAGCCGGCCGTGGGCTCGGGCGCCCGGGGAGCCCCGGGGCCGCAGGGGGTGACGGGGCCCGTCGACGCCGCCCTGTGACGGGGCGTCTCGCTGGGTCCCCGATTTGACTAGCCGCTGGCTAGTGAATGGCTGTTCATTGGTAAAGTGAATGTCCGGCGGGCGGTGTCACACCCGGCGGAACACCCCCGAGCTGTCCCCTGGAGCCCTGACCGCGATGACGACGACCGCCACGACCTCCGCCGCCACGCCCGAACCCGAGGAGCCGCACGAGGTCTGGCGCGTCCTCACCGAGCGCGCGCGAACCGGCAGCCTCCCCGGAGCGCGCACCGACGGGCATCGCGTCGCTCTGGCCATCGAGGGCGGCGGAATGCGCGGCATCATCGCCGGCGGGATGGCCCTGGCTCTCCACGAGCTCGGACTGACCAACAGCTTCGACGCCGTCTACGGCGCCTCCGCCGGTGCCGCCTCCGCGGCGTGGCTGCTGAGCACGAGCCCGCAGTCCCTGCGCTTCTGGGCGGTTCCGAAGTACGCCAGAACGCTGATACGGCGCTCCAATCCGCTGCGCGGCAAACCGCTCGTGGACCTGCACGCCTTCTACGAGGTGCTCTACCGCTACGGCGACCAGGACTGCGCGCCGATGGACTTCGACTCCATCCTCGCGAGCGGAATCGAGTACCACCCCCTGGCCACCGACGCCGCGACCGGGGAGTCGACCGACCTGCGGCCCTTCATCGCCGACGCCGCCGAACTGCGCCTCGCCCTGCGGGCCAGCGCCTCCCTGCCCCTCCTGGCGGGCGAACCGGTGACGCTGCGCGGACGCCGGTTCTACGACGCGGGCGTCTCCGAGTCCATTCCCTACCGGACCGCGCTGGCCCAGGGAGCGACCCACGTCATGGTGCTGCGTTCGCGGCGCGCGATCGACGTCGCGCGGCCGTCGCGCTCCGCCCCGCTCATCGCCAGGACGGTGCTGCGGCGTGAGCCCGCGGCCCTGCGGCAGGTGTTCCTCGACCGCGCAACGCGCCAGGCCGAGGACGACGCCCGTCTGATCGACCACGCGGCGATCGTCTCGATCCGCCCCGCCCCGGATTCGCCGGCCGTCAGCCGCCTGGCACGCGAGGGCGACCTCCTCGAAACCGCACTGGAAGCGGGCCGCACCGCCGTGCACGACGCCTACGGCCACCTGTACGGCACTTGAGCCTTCGGGCTTCGCCCGCCGGAGCCCTCAACGAGGCAGACGTGATCGTCTGATAGTATTGATCTTGAGCAGATCGGGAGAGGTTAGCCCGGTCCGCAATGCGTTGGTGGTCCAAGGAAGGACGCCCCGCTTCCTGCGGGGAAATGCAGGTGCAAGGCCTGCCCGGCGCTCCACCCCTACCACACTCTAGCTAGCCCGTATCGAATGCAGACCCGGGGTTAAGCCCCGGGCTTTCACACCCGACGTGACAAGCCGCCTACGAGCTCTT
>NZ_JBSFZS010000493.1:0-1497 GCF_053600395.1 Streptomyces sp. NPDC005070
ACGGGAACCCTTCACGAGCGAGAGCCGTCAGCATGTCTCGGTCTGGGAGAAGCCCGTCGACTGACCGCGAACCGGATCGGGGCCCGCCGACTGACCGCGAATGGGATCAGGGCCCGTTGACTGACCGTGAACCGGACCGGGGTTCGCCGACTGACCGTGAACCGGCCCGGGGTCCGTCGGCGGGGCGTGTTCTCAGGGCCGAAGCACGATCTTCCCGTGGGTTCGCCGCAGTTCCAGCTCGCGGAACGCGTCCCGTACCCGCTCCAGTGGGTAGACGCGGGCGATGGGCACCTCCAGCTCTCCACGCGCCGCGAGCCGGGCCAGTTCGCCGACCACCACCGCGCAGGCCGCCGCGCCCTCGCCGTACGTGTGCGCGCCGATCCGGGCGGCCGCCTCCCAGTCGCGGATCGTGTTGATCCGCTCGGGCCGCACGCCCAACTCCACTGCCAGATCGACGTAGCCGTCGCCGAACGTGTCGATGAACGCGTCGACCGTCCCACCGGAAGCCTGCCGGATCCGCTCCGCCGCACCCTCGCCGTAGGGGACGGGAATCACCCCCTGTTCCTTCAGCCAGGCGTGGTTCCGCTCGCTCGCCAGCCCGATCACCGTGGCACCGCGCCGTCGCGCGAGCTGTACGGCGAGTGCCCCGACGCCGCCGGCCGCACCGGACACCACGACGGTGTCGGTCGGGCCGGGGTCGACCGCGAACACGGAGGCGTACGCGGTCGTGCCGGCCACGTACAACGAGCCGGCCACCTCCCAGGCGAGCCCCTTCGGACGCGACACCAGCTTCACGTCCTCCACGGCGACGAACTCCGCGTGGCTCGCCCTGTTGTGGGTGAAGCCCAGGACCTCGTCACCCACCGCGAAGCCCCGCACCTCGGGACCGGTCTCCACCACGACCCCTGCCAGATCGCTGCCCTGCCCGGAAGGGAAGGAAGCCGGCCAGCGTTTGTGCCGCGCACCCTCGCGGATCATCACCTCGCCGGGCTGGATCCCGGCCGCCCGAACCTCGACGAGCACCTCCCCGGGGCCGGGCGTCGGACGCTCCACCTCCTCGACCCGCAGCACGTCGATACCGCCGTACTCGTGGAACCGCACCGCCTTCATCCTGCGATCACCGCTCTTCCTCGTTCGGGCGAAACAGGGGCGCCGGAGCCCCGGAAGGACCGCGCGGCGACCATGACGTCGGACTCAACTGCCGTGCGGGGCAGTAGTGTTCCCGCGTGCGGGCCATACCGGCCGCCCATGCACACCGAGAGGACTCCACGTCGATGGACCCCGGCACAGCCCTGTTTGCCGAGCGACCGTGGTTCGCGGCCAACGAGATCCTGGCGTTCGTGGTGGAGCTCGCCGCGCTCGCCTGTCTGAGCTGGTGGGGATTCACCGTCGGTGACAGTGGGCCGCTCCACATCCTGCTCGGCCTGGGGGTGCCCCTGACGGCCATCGTGCTCTGGTCGCTGTTCGCGGCGCCGAAGGCACGGCTGAGGCCCGGGC
>NZ_JBSFZS010000494.1:0-1492 GCF_053600395.1 Streptomyces sp. NPDC005070
GTCGGCGGACCGCCGCCCGGGTTCGCCGCGGACAACACCGACGAACAGTGGACGGTGGCGTTCGAGCCGTGACACCGCCCGTCCTGGCCTTTCAGGGGTGCATCGTCTCCTTGCTGCTCGGGGACGATGATGTACACCCTGATGTTGAGTAACGGATACCCATCCAGGACGATCACCCGGCACTGAGACTCTACGAAACAGCCATTCGGCAAAAGGAGGAAGTTTCATGTCTCAGAACAACGTAGTGCGTCGCGGGATGGGTCCCCAGTACAACCAGGCTGTGGTGCGGCGCGGGCAGGGCGTCCAGCACAACCAGGCCGTGGTCGTCCGCTGATCGACTGAGCTAGGCCGCCACGAGGCTGCCGAAAGCCTCTATGGACAGGCCCTGGAGGCGATGGAGGAAGATCTCGGCCCGGACCATCCCGACTTGGCTCCCACCCTCGCCAATCTCGCCGATCTCCACCACACACTCGGAAACACCGACCACGCGCACGCTCTCGAAGCTCGTGCGCGAACCATTCTTACCGCTACAGTCCGGCCCGATCACCCCACCCTCACCATCCTGAACAGATAAGCCGCCCATGCCCTCGCCGGCAGCAATCGAGCGTATTGAGGTTCACCGACTCCCTACGAAAGTGAAGCTGCAAGCCCAACCGCCTAATAACCTGCCCGGAAATCGATGCAATGGGAGCCAACTTCTGCCTCGGATGCTTTCGGACAGGACGGAAGTCCCAGGTCGTACTAGGCTCCTCGAAAGAGAGGGAAGTGAACTACCCACGGTGGGCGAAGTTCAACCAGGAGTAGCTCTCGGGGATGCGCTGAGCCCATCGCGGTCCTGACTCCCGTTCACGCAGGTGAGGCAACAGCATGAGTGCTCTCAGATCGATACTCTTCCTTGGGTTCCCCAATTTCGGGGAGCAGGACCTGCTCGCGCCTTGGGAGCTTCTGCGCTCTCTGGCCTGGACACTTGGCCAACAGGGACAGGAACTCGAGGTGGTCCTCGGCAGTTTCGAGGGGGGCGTCATCACGACTCACATGGGGGCCCAGGTTGCCAGTGAGACGACGGTGTCACCGGCCGACCGCTACGACCTCCTCTATATCCCGGGCGGCATCGGAGCGGGCGCGGCGAGCAAAAACAAGCAGATTGTGGACTACGTTCGAGCTCACCACGACGAAGACCGCTGGGTAGTTGGCAATTGCGCAGGGCTGAGTGTGTTGCACCGTGCCGGCATTCTGACAGGGAGCGAGGTAACCGCGCCCGCCACTGTCTCACGCCGACTTGCACAGCACGGTGAGAATGTGGCCAGTCCCCGACGAGCCTGGAAGATCGACGCAGACCGAAAGATCATGACGGTGGGTGGCGCCGGTACGGTACACCCCAGCACGATTGCGCTGGTGTGGCATCTCTTCGGTGAGAACCAGGCGCGCGACCTTGCCACCACGTGGGACACGCTCCCGCTCCACGGTGAAAGTCTCTTCGCCTTGGAGGGCC
>NZ_JBSFZS010000495.1:0-1491 GCF_053600395.1 Streptomyces sp. NPDC005070
GGCCAGGGCCTGCAGCCGGGCCGGCGTCGACCACAGGACCCCCGGGGTGGCGAAGGTGTCCAGGGAGAGGACGTCGTCCACGAAGTACACGTGGTAGACGCCCTCCAGCGAGCCCAGCAGTTCCACCGCGCCCAGCGAGTCCAGCCCCGCCGGCCGCAGATCCGTGTCGGCCTCCAGCGGTTCGCAGGCGTCGTGGAACGGCAGGTGCGCACGCAGCAGTTCCTCGAACTTCTTGTCCCAAGCCATCGCTGACCTCACCCTTTGCGTGTCGTCGGTTTCACCTGGAGTCGTAGAGGAACGCGGCCCGCTCGCGGCGTCCGGCGTGTCCGGCGAGCGCGGTCACCTCGGCCGGGGAGAGCCGTTCCAGGCGGATGTGCCGGGACGTGGGCCGGCTCGTCGGCTCGGCCGCGAACGCCCGGTCGCCGCTGTCGTGGGGGACCGTCCGGGCGACGGCCGGCAGCCGGCGGAGCACGTCCCGCACGCTCTGGTGCCCGGCCGGGGAGCCGGCCGGGCACAGCACCACCGCTCCCGCGGCGGCGGCCCGTTCGATCGGCAGGTGCACGAGCGCACTCTTCCTGTCGGTCGCTCCACCCCCACCGGGCCAGCCTGGCCACGCCGCCTACAGCAGCGGTCGAGCCACGGAGGAACGGACCCCCCGGAGCGTCCCCACGGCCGAGACCGGTCCCGGAAAGGAGAAAAGAGAGAAAAGAGGGAAAGGAGGAGATGAGGATAAAGAGAGGGAAGGGAGGGGAGGGGGAAATCGGCTGCGGGATCAATGCCCTGACGTCCCCGGGGTGGAAAATGTCCGGCCCGTTCCTCGGGCCGTGCCGGGTTTTAACCGTTCTCCATTCCCGCTCCAGCGCGTACGGCGATGATTCCCGGGTCTCCCGTGCGGCCGTACGGGAGGAGGGACCACGGAGGAAGGCCTTGTCATGACACCGGCGCTGACCGAGCCCCTCAGCGGGACGCTGTACGAACTCCTCACCGCGCGCAGCCTGCGCGAGCGCAACAGGGAACTCGTCCTCGCGCTGGTCGCGGCGGGCAACCGGGGCGAGGTCAACCACCTCACCCGCCACTGGGCGGGCGCCGGTGAGAGGGACGGGCGGACTCTGCCCGACGGGCTGGTGCTGAGGGCCGAGAGCGTCGTCGCCGACCACGACGTCGTCGCCCTGCGCGCGAGCGTCCGCGCCGAAGGGGCCACCTGGCTGCTGGCTGCCGAGTTCCGCTTCGATGCCGCGGGCCGCATCGAGCAGTGCCATGACCTGCTCGTACCCGAGACGGCGGCAGGCTGACACGGCGCCGGGCTGACACGCCGGCGGGCTGACACGGCCTCAGCCGGGGTGTGTCCGCCGCCGGTTCGTTGTCGCCCCCTCCCGGCGCGCCGCCCGGAATCGAGCTCCGATACCGGCATGGAGAGGGCTGCGTCGAGTGGCATCCTGGCCCGGACCTTGATGCCGACACTTCGGACTCTTGGAACGAGGGCCTCTCGGG
>NZ_JBSFZS010000496.1:0-1484 GCF_053600395.1 Streptomyces sp. NPDC005070
ACAAAAACCGGGGTTGTGGTTACCCCCCCCCGCCCGCAAGGCGCCCCCGCGGCCGGCGGCCGGGGCCCCCCCCCCCCCGCCCCCCGCGGCACCCGGGCTACCAGCCGACGGCGACGAGCAGCCACTGCGGGCTGCCGTGGGAGACGAAGGAGGACTGGCCCGCCACGTCGTCGTAGGGGAAGCCGTAGGCGAGGTTGTTGATGGCGTTGTCGTGCCAGAACCTGGCGTAGTAGTTGGCGGGGGCCGCCTTGTAGAACTGGGCGGGATCGCCTTGTTGGGAAGCCGGCAGTGTCGCCACATGGCGGTTGAGCGCGGCGCACATGTCGGGGTTGCTCGCGAGGGCCGCCGCGCAGCCGAAGATGTCGGAGGTGGCCGCGTTCACGCCCACGGACTGGGCGTAGGACGTGAAGTAGTTGGCGTTGGCGCCGCCCGCCCGGAAGCTCGGGTCACTGCCGGGCGCGATGATCCGGTACGGGGACTGGGTCTGGGCCAGCACCTTGAACTGGTCGGGGACGGCGGCCGTGAAGCGCTGGAAGGTCGTCGCGCGGTCCTCGGCGAAGGTCTGCCGGTTCTCACCGACCTCGACGTCGTACCCGTCCTTGGAGTGCAGGCGCATGGCGATCTTCAGCCCGAAGGCGTCGACGCGTGTGGTGTTGCCGTTGAACACGTTGCTGCCGACGGTGAATTCGATGAAGTCGTAGTAGGAGCTCGCCGGTGAGCCGAGGTAGAAGTACATGCGGCCCGCGGAGTTGGCCGGCATGTCGAGGTAGGGCTGCTCGGCGATGGAGTGGACCTGGCCGTTGAAGCTCCAGTACACCTGGCTGTCGGGGTACTTGCCGTTGGTGCGGTTGAGGACCTTCACCTCGACGGCGTTGTTCGCGGCGGGAATGTCACTCGTGCTGCCCCAGAAGTCGTCCGGCGGGGTGGTGCTTCCGGGCCCGTACACCTGGAACTCCCAGAGGGAGTAGCCGTACGGGGTGGCGCGCGTGGTTCCGAGGACGCGTACGTATCTGCCGCTTCCGGTGACGTTGATGTTCTGGGTGCCACCGATGCCGGTCGTCGTGGAGTAGACGGTGGCCCAGGTGTTCGCGTCGGTGGAGGTCTGGATCTGGAACGCCTTGCCGTAGGCGGCCTCCCAGTTCAGGGCGACGCGGGTGATCTGCTGGACCGACCCGAGATCGACGCGCAGCCACTGGGGGTCGGAGAAGGCCGAGGACCACCGGGTGCCGGTGTTGCCGTCGACCGCGGCTCCCGCGGGGAAGGAGCCGTTCTCGACCGATGAGGCCGTGGCGGGCCGTCCCTGGGACAGCAGTTGGTCGGCGGCGTGCGCGGGTGACGGGCTCAGGAAGGCGACGCAGGCGGCGAGCAGGACGACGACGAGACCGAGAGCGGTACGGGCCCGAGCGGTTCTGCCGGACGATCGCCGGGGAAGGGCGCTGGCGCTGGCCAAGGACTGCATGCGGGATCTCCTCATGCCGGGTCGG
>NZ_JBSFZS010000497.1:0-1482 GCF_053600395.1 Streptomyces sp. NPDC005070
GATCCGGATCCCACCGTCCTGCTCAATGCTGCTCTCATCTCTTTTGCGGCGCTCGACCTGAAGAAGGCACAACAACTTTCCGAATCCGCGTGGAAGGCTGAACCAGCAGCGGAGACCGCCACTCTTCTCGGCACCGTCCTGTGGATGAGAGGACGTTACCGTGAAGCGGAGGACGTACTTTCCGTCGCGTGGTCGGCCGTCAGCGACCCTCGGGAAAAAGCAATTGTGGGACTGGCCAGAGCCACGACACTTGAGGGCCTAGAGAAATTCTACAAAGCGCAGGAAATTTTGACGGAGGCGCTTGGAGCCCAGGATGGAAAAGAACAGGCCAGACGTGACCTGCCAGATCTCGACTATCGAGGGCTTCTGCAGGTAAGAAGGGCCAAGCTGCTGCTCCACCTCAATGAAAAAGCTGAAGCTGAAAACATTCTCAATTCATATAAAGACTCGGCGGACCCATATATCCGCTGGGAAGCGTGTATCACGCTGGGGCTGCTCCTGGCCCACGACGGGCGACCGGCCGATGCCTCCCATGTCGTGGACTCTCTCGAGCCTCCAGAGTTGCATCGTTACAGTCGCGTACTGCTGAGCCATCACCCGATCATGAAGGATCTCGTCAAAGCGATCGCCATGATGCAGTCCGGCCAGATAGACGATGCGATTGAGCTACTCTCCAGCGGCCGAATCAAAAGCATCTATCGCGAATCGCCCAGCGCCCGAGCCATGCTGGAGGGAGTGCGGGGTGAAGCCGAACTGCTGCAGGGGAACGCCCGTGAAGCGGCCGACCGGTTGACACGCGTCCTAGCAAGCGAAGTTGAACAAGGGTGGCCCCTGGGGCGAACCTATCTGCAGTGCTGCCTCCTGCAAGCAGGGGCTCTGACGAATGATAAGAAGTCAATGGCTATGGCGCGCGCCGGCATCGGTTCAGGTGATGAATCTCTGGCCTACGCGGTCGGGGCGCAAGCCATCGCAGAAGCATGGGCAGCGGCAGCCGATGGGAAAATAGATACGGCTCAACAGATTCTCGTGAAGTCGCTTGAAAACACGAACAACTCAAGGAAAACAGTCAGATTGGAGGCGGTGCACTCACTGGCGCGCCTCGGTGACGCCAAGAGTGCAATTCGCTACATCCAAGACATCGACTCTCTGCAAGGGCCACTTCTCGCGTCCCGAATCCAGCACATCGAAGCTCTTTTCCGCAGGGACGCAGCGGCGCTGGAATCCGTAGGCGGACAATTCGAGACGTGCGGTTCTCACCTTCTCGCGGCAGAGTCCCATGCCGAGGCAGCACGGATCTACACACGCCAAGGGAACAAACGTGCTGCGGCCAGGGCGATGAGAGACAGTTCCAGAATGCTCGAACTTTGCCCGGGAGTTCGTACACCTATATCGATGGCCATGGGGGATGCGGTTCAGCTGACTTCCCGGCGCATCGTCGGCGGCGAGATCGCGCTGCCGGACGCACCCGGCCTCGGCGTCGAG
>NZ_JBSFZS010000498.1:0-1480 GCF_053600395.1 Streptomyces sp. NPDC005070
TGGGACCGTCCCCTGCGCTGACCCTGGCGCTGGTCTCCGCGGTCGCGGTGCTGATCATCGCTTGCCCGTGCGCTGGGCCTTGCCACTCCACTGTCGGTCATGGTCGGCACGGGCAAGGGAGCCAGGCCGGCATCCTGATCCGCTCCGTCGAAGCCTTGGAGACCGCGCACAAGCTGGACACCGTCGTGCTCGACAAGGCCGGGGCCGGCTCCGTCACCGTCGGCAGCTGACCGGCGGCATGATGACCTGCAACTGGGCCATCAACGGCAAGCGGTTCGACATGAACAACCCGACCGCGCACCCGATCATCGTGGAACAGAGCCAGCGCGTCCGGCTCGATTTCGTCAACACCACCGCCATGTGGCACCCGATGCACCTGCACGGCCACACCTACCAGCTCGGCAGCGGCGGACCGCGCAAGGACACCCCAATCGTGCTGCCCAAGAAGACGGTGCCAGTGTTCTTCGACGCCGACAGCCCGGGGCAATAAATGCTGCACTGCCACAACGCCCACCACGGCGAGGCAGGCACGATGGCGCTGGTCGCCTACCAAGCCTGATCCCCTGCACGCACCTCCCGTGTGCCGGTACAAGCCCCAGCAACCTTCGGGAGGTACGCACCTTTTCAGTCAATTCACTTCATGCCGAACGACACTCCCTCCGCACCCTGGCTCTGGACGACGTCCTGCCGACCACTACCGCGCGCCGCTGTAGCGGTCGGCCGTCCGCTGATGTCTGCGCCGATCATCAAGAGCAGCGGCGTACAGATCCCAGTAGCCACCAGCACTGGTGGACCGACGCCCCCTCCATGTGCCCCGGACACCACAACTGGAGCCACCTCCTGGTGCACCGGTCAGGGCGCCGGCTCATCCAGGACGAGGGCACGGCCTGCAGCAGTGCGGCAGGAACGTGTCCGGGGACCGGCGGGTGGCGTCGGCGTCACGATGGCCGTCCGCGCCAGTCCAGGCAGAGCACCAGGGCGTCATCGGTCGGCACGGCTTGACCCCGGTGGCCCGTCAGTTCCCGCAGGACGGCCCGGGGGACGCTGGCGGGGGACAGGAGCCGGGTGGACATGATGGCCCGGGTCAGTGCGGCATCCCCGTACGACTCTCCGCCGGGCGAGAAGGCTTCGTAGACGCCGTCGCTGACGAAGACGAGACGGTCACCTGGCTCGACGTGGAAGTTCTGGGCTTCGTAGTCCGTCTCTTCGAACATTCCCAGCGGCAGCTGGGCGTTGAAGGTGACGCGCTCGACCGTGCCGTTGCGCAGGCGCAACACCTGGGGGGAGCCGGCGTCCACGACCTGGACCTGACCGCTGATCAGGTCGAAGTCGAACATGAGGGAAGACAGGTAGCAGCCGCCCCGGTAATGGGCGTAGACCGCCTGGTCGGCGAGGGCGGCCTGGTCGGCGATGTTCGGGCTGCCGTTCCCCGAGGAGTACGGCGGCATGGGCGGCGACTACCTCGCCCTCGGCATCGCCC
>NZ_JBSFZS010000499.1:0-1479 GCF_053600395.1 Streptomyces sp. NPDC005070
CCTTTTCCCGGCAGATGAGCCTGCGACAGGTAGGCGGCGGCCCGGCGCAGGACCTCGTTCTCCTGCTCCAGCAGCTTGATCCGCCGACGTGCTTCGCGTAGTTCCGCGCTCTCCTGGCTGGTCGTTCCGGGCTTGGTCCCGTTGTCGACGTCCGCGCGGCGCATCCATTTCCACAGCGTCATCGCGTGGACTCCGAAGTCGGCGGCCACCTGCTCGACCGTCACGCCCGGGCCGCGGTTTCTCGCGACCCGCACGACATCCTGACGGAACTCTTCCGGATAAGGCTTGGGCACAGCGACATCCTTCCCACCCGCCCCACAGGGCAAGCCAGTTCAGATGTCACCCGATCGTGCGGCAGACCCTTGGGAGGCACCCAGATCCATGGTCGAGTGATGTTCACGAGTGTTGAAGTCACTGCGGGCCTTGCCACGGGACCATCGAGGTGCTCCTGGTGAAAGGCCTTCCTGAACAGGCAGGTCCACGGGCGACGGCCCACCCGCTCGGCGGACTGCTTGGCGCTGTCGGGCATGCTCACCCGCCTACGTTCGCCGCGTACCAGCGTCCGCATGATCCCCGCCCCCGTCAGCACAGCCGTGACGTGCAGCGCCACGGCGACCGCGATATTCTCCGGGTAGCTGACGTCGCTCGGATGCGCCAGCGCCACGTACACCGTGGCCGGCAGCCTCCAGCCGCTCCACGCGAACATCGAGCCCGATCCCAGCCACGCCAACGCGAGCAGGAGCGGATACGGCAACCGGGCCGACCGGCGCCGGACGAGAGCCAGTACGGCGGCGGAGCCGACGAGAGCCCAGCCCGCGCTGACCCCGACCAGCACATGCCAACTGGCCGGCCGCTCATCGCGGTGCGCGATGCCCAGGGGGCCACCGGCCGCCCGGTAGAGCCAGACCAGGCCGGTCGCGGCACCGGTCACAGCGGGCCACACCGCTCCTGAGGAGGTGCGGGTGCGGGGCCGCTCCGGCTGGCGCAGCGCGTGGGGCCAACGCCGCCACAGATAGGCGGGAAGTGCGATGGCCAGCGCGATCCCGGTTCCGACGAAGCTGCACTGGAGCAGCACCGCTTCCCAGCCCGGCATCGCCGCGTCACTCCCGCACGGCTGGAGAGCGCCTACGACAGCGTGCTCACTCGCGGCCCGCTGAGCGGCGAACGTTGAACTCCTTCGCCAGGAAATCAGGCAGATCGACGAGCTCACCAGCAAGTGCGAGGCGGATTTCGGCTCACTGACCGCCGAGGAGAGAGCGACGGTGGAAGCGTGGCTCCACACCAAGGACCGGTTCCTCGCCGTTATCCCCGTGGCCGCGGTCCTCGCCGGGCGGCACCACGTTGACCAACCGACTGTCGATCCAATTCTGCTGGATGGAAATGCAAATTGATGAGCATGGGCAGCGTCTCCGAGGTCGAAGTCTCCGCAGACATTAAGCCCGCTCGTACGGCCGTTCTCGATGCCGGACGGGCGGCGGC
>NZ_JBSFZS010000500.1:0-1477 GCF_053600395.1 Streptomyces sp. NPDC005070
CCAGACGCACGCTGACACCGTGGGCGCGATCAACGTTCTACGGGCCGGGCTGGTCCGTCGCGAAGCCCAACCGGCATAGCGAGAAGCCCCCTCGTTCACGAGGGGGAGGAGTCACGAGACGGAGCTGTCGCGCACCGCACCACCAGTTTGGTCGGACAGAGTGGAGCGGGCTGCGGTGCACACGGCGACAGCCGGGGCCGGGTCAGGGTCGGCCCAGAAGAGGTTGGTGCAGCGAGTCGTCGCCGTAATGATCTTTTCGTAGTCGCTGTGAGCGTGGGTGTCAGCTTCGGCGAGGACGACCTCAGCACGTTCGAGTTGGCCGGTGTGCATGAGTGCCCGGCCGAGAAGAACACGGCTCTCCGTGGTGTGCTGATCGGCTTTGATCGCGGTGAGCAGTTCGATGGCTTGCTCGTTGTCATTGGAGTTCATGGCGATCGCGGCGGCCTGCCGGAGCAGGGCGGGTGCGGCCGTGCCGGTGGCAGCCAGCCGCCAGGCCGCGACATGGAGGGCATCATCGCGTCGCCTGAGGCCGTGAGACTCGATGCGCGCGGCTTGGCGCAGGGCGAGGTCGTAGCGCTGGAGAGCGGAGGTGCCGGCGGCGATGACCTCTCCGTACAGAGGGTGCGCCAGCGTGACCGTCACCCGGGCCCCCTGGACAGAGATCTCGACTATGCCTGATCGCTCGAGGTGCTCCAGGTCTGTGCGGTCAGCGAGGGCTGTGGCATCAGAGAGGGAGAGCGTCCGGCAAAAGGCGATCGCCTCGAGCAGCGGGCGTACCGCCGGCGGTGCGGAAGCGATCCTGCCGGCAATCAAGTCCCCAAGGCGCGGGGTGACAGGAAGCGGTTCTTCCGAGGTGTCCCAGACTCCGTCGTTGAGAGTGAGTTTCCCCTGGGCTATGGCCCCCAGTACGAGTTCTCTCAGGAACAGCGGGTTTCCATCGCTGGCACTGAACAGCGTGTGGAGAGCACGTCGGCTGACGGGACCCTTGAGGACACGCTGGAGGAGTTCTTCGACCTGGTCGCGAATCATGTGGTCAAGGTCGGTGCGGCGGATGTGGTCCCCGCGCTGCAGGAGAGCCTCGACGACGTCACTGGTCTGCTCACCGGTGCGGGCGGTGCCGATCAGGACTATCGTCCCGGAATCGAGGAGCTGGCCGAGCAGGGCAGCGGATGAACTGTCGAGCAGATGCAGGTCGTCTACGAGGATGACGGTGGGTTGGGACCGTTCCGACAGTGCCTGGGCCACGGTGCGGAAACCCTGGACGGGGTCGGTCATGTCGACGCTGGCAGGCAGGATGTGGGCGATCGCGCCGAGGGGGACCTTGGCCGCAGCCCGACTGGCCACGGCTTTCGCCGTGGGCCGCTCGCCGGTAGCGGCCAGGGCCAGAAACTCTTCCGTCAGGCGGGTTTTTCCCACGCCTGCGGGCCCGCAGATCAGCCAGCCACGAATGCGGCCGGGGAGCGCGCAACCGATGAAC
>NZ_JBSFZS010000501.1:0-1470 GCF_053600395.1 Streptomyces sp. NPDC005070
CGCCGAGACCCGCGTCAGACTCATCGACGCCCTCGCCGTACTGCGCACCAAGTACGTGCCCCAGCCCGCCCGCAAACACGGCAACCAGCCGCAATGACACCCCGGCCGACCCGCCTGGCCACCCTCTGCCCGGTCCGGGGACCGGCCCGGTCCGGCGCGGTCCGGTCCGTCACCCTTCTCCCCGCGCCGGGAGGCACCCGCGCCCCGGCACCCGCCCGTCTGCCCCGCGCCCCGCGCGGGGACGGAGCCCCCGCAGGAGCCCCCGGCGCAGCAGCCGCAGCCGACGCCGGGAACAGCGCCGCACCAGCTCGGCGATCGGGACGCAGCCCCCGACGGCGTCCCCGCCCGCGACGGACCCCGGAGTGGGCGGAGAAGATTTCTTAGTCATTCATAGTCACTTATAGTTTTGTATTTTGGTTATGTGAAGCTTTCGGACTGGGCGCGTCAGCAGGGCGTGAGCTACCAGACCGCTTGGAGGTGGGTGAAGGACGGGAAGATGCCCGTTCCCGTCCGCCAGGCGCCGTCCGGGACGTGGCTGGTCGATGAGGCCGCTGCCCAGCCGTCCGGGCGTGTGGTGGTGTACTGCCGCGTGTCGTCCGTCGACCAGAAGGCCGATCTTGAGCGGCAGGTGGCCCGGGTCGTGGCCGGTGCGAACGGGCTGGGTCTGGCCGTTGCGGAGGTCGTCGCCGAGGTCGGTTCGGGGCTGAACGGGCGTCGGCGCAAGCTGCACAGGGTCCTGTCCGATCCGAAGGCGGCGGTAATCGTGGTGGAGCACCGCGACCGGCTGGCCCAGTTCGGCGTCGAGCACCTGGAAGCCGTGCTGTCGGCGTCCGGGCGGCGTTTGGTCGTCCTTGACCCCACCGAGACCGCCGATGACCTGGTACGGGACGTCACCGAGGTGCTGACCTCGATGTGTGCGCGCTTGTACGGGCGCCGGACGGCGAAGAACCGGGCCGCCCGCGCGGTGGCTGTGGCGATGGCCGAGGACGTCGGGTGAGGAAGTTCCAGCCGCAGCCCGGTTACGTGGTGCAGGCGTACCGGTTCGCGCTGGACCCGAACGCCTCGCAGGAGACGGCGCTGCGCTCGCACTGCGGCGCGGCGAGGGCGGCGTACAACTGGGCGGTCGGCTGGGTGACTGCGTCCTGGTGGCAGCGCCGCGCGGAGGAGACGTACGGGATCGCCGAGACCGGGCTGACCGAGTGGCGACCGTGGTCGCTGCCGTCGCTGCGGAAGGCGTTCAACGCGGCTAAGCGCACCGACCCGCGGTTCGCCGGCTGGTGGGAGGAGAACTCCAAGGAGGCGTACTCCACCGGTCTGGCGAACGCGGCGGCGGCGTTCGACAACTACGCGAAGTCGAAGAACGGCAAGCGGCGCGGGAAGCGGATGGGGGCTCCGCGGTTCAAGTCGAAGCGGAAGGCGCGCCTGTCCTGCCGGTTCACCACCGGCACCATCCGCGTCGAGAGTGACGGC
>NZ_JBSFZS010000502.1:0-1467 GCF_053600395.1 Streptomyces sp. NPDC005070
GTCACCGTACGGGCGGCCGGACGGCTGGTCCAGGAACGGACGGCCGATCCGGCGCAGCGGTCCGCGGGCTGGGTCCGCGTGCTGCGGGACATGCTGGAGCGGGCCCGCGCCGGGACGGACGGGATTCCGGTGCCGTGCGACAGCGATCTCCGGGACATGGAACTGCTGGTGGCCTACCTGATGGCCGGCGCCGAGGCGTCGGTACGGTCCGGGGCGGAGGGCGGCAGCGTGTCGCAGGAGTTGCGCAGTTTGTGGGCGTTCCTGACCTGCGGCGGGCTCCATGCCGTACTCGCGGGAGACGAGGGGGCGCGCTGACCGCCTCGACTCTCCCACTGCCACGCCCAACTACCTTTTCCACGCGTCCCGTCGCGCCGCGCACCGCTCTGCCCGTTCCGCCCGGCCCTCCGTCTCCCACCGCCGCGGTCGCGCCTCGGCTGCCCCGCCGTGCCGCCCTGCGCGTCTCCCCCACCGTTTCCCCGTATCCAAGGAGCGTCCCCTTGACCACCGCCCGACGCCATGCGCTCGTCACCGGTGCCTCCCGCGGCATCGGAGCCGCCGTCGCCGCCGAACTGGCCGCCGCCGGCCATGCCGTGGCCGTGCACTGCCACGCGGACACCGCCGCCGCGCGGGCCGTCGCGGACGCGCTGCCCGGCGACGGACACACCGTCGTGTCCGGCGACCTCGCCGACCCCGACCAGGCCGCGGCCGTGCTGACGGCCGCCGTGACCGCCCTGGGCACCGTCGACGTCCTGGTGAACAACGCCGGGATCTACACCGAGCAGCCCATCACCAGCACGTCGTACGCCGACTGGCAGGCCGTCTGGCGGCGTGTCATCGACGTCAACCTGCACGGTCCCGCCCAGCTCACCTGGTGCCTCGTCGACCACCTGATGCACCGGCCGCAGGGCCCGCGCGGCGCCCGGATCATCAACATCGGCTCTCGCGGCGCCTACCGGGGCGAGCCCCATGCCCCCGCCTATGGGGCGAGCAAGGCCGCCGTGCACGCCCTGACCCAGTCGCTCGCGCAGTCCCTCGCCCCGCACGGCATCACGGTCACCGCCGTCGCACCGGGCTTCGTCGCCACGGAACTGACCGAGCCCATGCTCACCGGACCGGACGGCGACGCCATCCGCGCGCAGAGCCCGTACGGGCGGGTGGCGGACCCCTCGGACATCGCAGCGGCAGTGGCCTGGCTGGCCTCCGAGCGGGCGGAATGGGCCGGCGGGGCCGTGCTCGACCTCAACGGCGCCTCCCACCTGCGCTGAGACCCGGCACCCGGGACCCGGCACCTCACACTTCACACCTCATGCATCACGCCTCACACGGAAAAGGACTCGACCATGGACGGTACGGCGGTGCGCGCGACGCTCCTGCAGATCGATGTGGACCCCGGCGAGACGGCCGGTGAGCGCCGCGAGCGTGTCGCGGCGCTGGTCAGTGCCGAGCGCGACGCGGATCTGGTGGTGC
>NZ_JBSFZS010000503.1:0-1462 GCF_053600395.1 Streptomyces sp. NPDC005070
ACGACTGGTCGGCGCGTGACATCCAGGCCTGGGAGTACGTCCCGCTCGGCCCCTTCCTCGGCAAGTCCTTCGCCACGTCCGTGTCGGCATGGATCGCGCCCTACTTGATCCAGGCGTCGACCTTGTCGCGGTTGGCGTCGACCCACTTCTTCGCCGCGGCGTCGTCGGACATCTTGTCCTGGGCTATGTACTTGGCCACGGTGTTCTGGTCGTCGTTCGTCCAGTTGAAGTTCTTCACCAGGTTGTAGGCGGGGCTGCCCGACGTGGAGAACTTGGCGCTGACGATCTTGTCCAGGTCGTACACGGGATAGTCACAGGCGACCTTGGCCGCGACGGCGTCGCAACCCGTCGTGTACTTCGGCAGGTTCACCTTGACCAGCGGCACCTCGGACAGGAACCACTGCGGCTCGTAGAAGTAGCCGATCACCCACTGCTTGTTCTTCTCGGCGGTCCGGAAGGCCTGGATGAGCGCGGTCTCGCTGCCCGCGTACACCACCTTGTAGTCCAGCTTCAGGTTCGTCACCAGCGCCGCGTCGTTGGTGACGTACGACGGGTCGCCGTCCAGGAGCTGGCCCTTGCCGCCCGACTCCGAGGTCTTGAAGTTGGCCGCGTACTTGTTGAGGTTCTTCCAGTCGGTGATGTCCGGGTGCGCCTTGGCCAGCCACGGCGGCACGTACCAGCCGATGATGCCTTTGTTGCCGGTCTGGCCCGCCTCGACGGCGGTCTTCTGTCCGGAGATGTATTTCTTCTTCAGGTCGTCGTGGCCCCAGTTCTCCAGGACCGCGTCGACCTCGCCCGTGCCGAAGCCCTGCCAGGCGATCTGCTCCTTCAGGTCCTTCTTGTTGACCGTACAGCCGAGGTCGTGCTGCGCGACGTACGCGACGACCGCCGCGTCCGCCTCGTAGCCCACCCACGGGTTGACCGCGAGATTGAAGGTGCCGCACTTGCCCGAGCTCTTGGAGCCGGAGGAGGCGGTGTCGCCGACCTTCGCTCCGCCGCATGCGGTGAGAGTGAGACCGAGGACGGCCAGGCCGGCCGCGCCGGTTCGCCAGTGTCTTGCCATGGTGTCGTGCTCCTTAAGCGCTGGTACGGCGCGCCGCTGCCTGAGTGATCCGGTCGAACATGACTCCGAGCAGTACGATGGCGAGCCCCGCCGCCAGCCCCTTGCCGTACAGCTCTCCCTGCGAGAATCCGGCCACGACGTCGTAGCCGAGGGCGCCGGCTCCCACCAGGCCGCCCACAACAACCATCGACAGCACATAGATCAGGCCCTGGTTGGTCGCGAGAGTCAGGGCGCTGCGTGCCATCGGCAGTTGAACTTTGGTGATGATCTGCCAGGTGTTACACCCGGCAGCGGTGGCCGCCTCGACGGTGGTCTCGGGCACGGCCCGCACTCCGTCGGCGGTGATCTTGATGGCGACCGGCGCGGCATAGACGACGGCGGCGACGATCGCGGTGAAGC
>NZ_JBSFZS010000504.1:0-1461 GCF_053600395.1 Streptomyces sp. NPDC005070
CGCAACATGAGGACCGCGGACGTACTGGTCGGCGGCTGGGTCCCCGGGAAGGGTCGTCGTACCACCTCGGCGGCCGTGACATCAGCGAGGTCCTCGCGATGTCGGTGGACGAGGCCGTGGAGTTCTTCGGCGCCGGAGAGGCGCACACACCGGCCGCGCAGCGGATCCTTTCCCGGCTCGCCGACGTCGGCCTCGGCTATCTCACCCTCGGCCAGCCGCTCACCACGCTCTCCGGCGGCGAGCGGCAGCGGCTCAAGCTCGCCACGCACATGGCCGACAAGGGCGGTGTGTACGTCCTCGACGAGCCGACCACCGGCCTGCACCTCGCCGACGTGGAGCAGTTGCTCGGACTGCTCGACCGGATCGTCGACTCGGGCAAGTCGGTCATCGTCGTCGAGCACCACCAGGCGGTCATGGCTCACGCCGACTGGATCATCGACCTCGGCCCCGGCGCCGGCCACGACGGCGGCCGGCTCGTGTTCGAGGGCACCCCGGCCGACCTCGTCGCCGCCCGCTCCACCCTGACCGGCGAACACCTGGCGGCGTACGTCGGCGCCTGACCGAGGCCGGGGCTCCGGGTTCCGGGTTCCGGGCCGGTGCGATGGATCACCCGTCGTACGGAGGCCCGGTGCCCCCCGCGCCCGGCTCCGGCGCGTTCTGCTGGAGTCTGCCCCGCTGGACCGCCGACACCAGGAGCCGGGCGGCCACGCCGATCAGCAGGACGTTCACCACCATCTGCCCCGTGACCAGCACGCGGGCCGCCTCGGTGAGCGGAGTGATGTCCCCGAAGCCGACCGTGCTGAAGACCGTCACGGTGAAGTACAGGGAGTCGGTCCGCGAGAGCGTCTCGCTGAAGCTGCCCGCCGCGCTGCGCCCCATCAGGTAGTAGGTCGTCGCGAACAGGAGCATGTAGAGCGGGGCGGTGGTCGCCAGCGCCTCCATGGCCCGCAGCTCGGGCCGCGGGGCCAGGGTGATCTCGCGGATCTGCCAGGCCAGGAGCAGCGCCACCGCCATGATGCCGCCGGCGAGAACGAGGATCGTGGCCAGGTTGAAGGCCTGGTCGAGGGGGAGCAGGTAGTAGGCGGCCACGAGAAGGGCCGAGGTCACCAGTGATCGCAGGCTGGAGCGGACCGCGTCCCGGTGTCTCCTCCACGAAACCCTGCCCACCGCTGTGCCCCGCTGCCTTCTGCCGTGACCGTGCGACCGTGCCGGCTCGTGGAACCAACCTGGTCGGTACCCGTGCCCCCACGCCGTAGACACACCACGTGGTCACCGGGATGGCGGTGTCTCCCTCTGGGACGAACACCCGCGCCGCGTCACCCCGCGCGGGGTGCGGGCGACGCGGCACGGCGTGAGCGGGGCGTGATCCGCTAGATGCCCTTCTCCTCTGCCTGCGCTCCCGGCTGGGCAGCAGGATCCGGGCGTCGATCCGCTCCGGGCGGATCCTTCCGTCGTGGATCT
>NZ_JBSFZS010000505.1:0-1438 GCF_053600395.1 Streptomyces sp. NPDC005070
GGGAGGGCACGAGCCAGGAGAGCTGTTCGAGGCCGGGCACGCCGTGCAGCTTCAGCAGGGCGCCGCAGAACACCACCTGGACCCACAGCGTGCTGACGCAGGCGGCCCCGCGCTTCGCGGTCACCGACACCACGACCTGGCGGGAGATCCCCGCCGACGACATCGCCGTCGTCGTCCGCCTCGACGAGCGCGCCGGCTGGGAGCCGGCCCCGGGCGCCCCGGACGACGCGGTGCGCCGCGCGCCGCTCACCCCGGACAACCTGGCGTACGTGATGTACACCTCCGGCTCCACCGGCGAGCCCAAGGGCGCCGCCCTCACCCACCGGGGCGTCGTCGACGGCGTACGCGAACTCGTCGACGTCCTCGACGCGCCGCCCGGATGGCGGATGCTGGCCGGCACCTCCGTCAACTTCGACGTCTCCGTCTTCGAGCTGCTGACCACCCTGAGCACCGGCGGCACCGCCGAGATCGTCACGAACACGCTGGCGCTCGCGGAACGGGAGAACTGGGACGGGCACATCGTCAGCGGCGTCCCCTCGGTGCTGGGCGAACTCGCCGGCCACCTCGGCAACGCGCCCGACGTGCACACCGTCGTCCTCGCCGGCGACGTGCTCCCGGGCCGGCTGGTGCGCCAGGTGCGCGAGGCCCTGCCCGCCGCCCGGATCGTCAACTCCTACGGCCAGAGCGAGAGTTTCTACGCCACCGCCTTCGCCCTCGACCCCGCCCAGGAGTGGCCGGACGGCGACGTCGCCCCCATCGGCACCCCGCTGGGCAACATGCGCGCCTACGTCCTTGGGCCCGGCCTCGCCCCGGTGCCCCGGGGCGTCATCGGTGAGCTGTACGTCGCCGGGACCTGCCTGGGCCGCGGCTACCACGGCCGCGCGGCCCTGACCGCCGAACGCTACGTCGCCGACCCCTACGGGCCGGCGGGCGAGCGGATGTACCGCACCGGCGACCTGGCCCGCCACAACGCCCGCGGGCAGCTCGAATGCGTGGGCCGCGGCGACGGCCAGGTCAAGGTGCGCGGTTTTCGCATCGAGACCGCCGAGGTCGAGGCGGCGATCACCCAGCACCCCGGGATCAGCGAGGCGGTGGTGATCAGCCGGGAGGTGCCCGCGGGCGGCAAACGGCTCGTCGCCTACGTCGTGCACACCGGCGAAGGCGCCGTGGGCGACGACGGCGCCGGCGGCATCGGCGACGTGGACGTCCTCGCCGGAGCCTCCTCCGCCGAACTGCGCAAGTTCACCGCCGCGCGGCTGCCCGACTACATGGTGCCCGCCGCCTTCGTGGCCCTGGGCCGCCTCCCGCTCGGCGCGACCGGCAAACTGGACCGCTCGGCCCTGCCCGAACCGGAGTTCCTCGGCGAGGCCCGCCAAGACGGCCTCCCCGCAGGCGGGTTCGGCGTCCGGAGCGGATGCGGGCCAGGCCGGTGGCGTCT
>NZ_JBSFZS010000506.1:0-1437 GCF_053600395.1 Streptomyces sp. NPDC005070
GTCCGTGCCCGAAACGGCGGCGCGGACCGGCTCGCACGACTCCGAGTGCAGGCGGGTCGACGCCGTGCTGCCCCACATCGAGTCGTTAGGCTCAGCGCCGCACCCATGCACAGCAGGATCTGCGCGAGGGGCAGACCGAGTAGAGCCCCGGCAGCGGCGACGAGTCCGGGCAGGAACAGTCTCAACGCCAACGGGCGCAGCACGGACTGCCGAAAGAGCAGACGCCCGCTGTCGACGTCCCAGGTGCCAAGGCGGCGCCGTCCCGTTCCTGCACGCCGAAACGCACGGTTGTCGCGGACAGCCCGCCCGAGGGTGAGCAATCCGTCGAGGCGGCTCAGGCGGGCGGCGATCAGAAAGTCGGCTGGACCGGCCAGATCGGCCGCCTCCTGATCACGGGGGCCACCACGCTCGGTCAGCCAGCGCTTCGCGGACTCCGCGTCCCGGAACGCCGGGTCCGAGGCGAGGTCAGTTCTCATCGTCACCGAACAGCCTCGCCTCGAGCATGCTGCGTAGCTCGCGCCAGTACTCGAGCCGAAAGTAGCGCAGAGGAAGCTCCGGGCGGCCGAGGTCGACCCGCTTCATCCACAGCTCGTCTCGCACCACGAGAATTTCGATGAGCGAGGCGCCGAGCACGAGCCAGGACAGCGGCACCGGCGTCAGCCACAGGCCGACGGCCCGCCCCGCCCCCCAGACAGTCCAGGGCACGAGGGACAGCTGGAGCGAGACGAGGAGGCCGCAGGCGACAAGCGTCCAGGCATCCTTCTCGATGCCCTCGTTGATGAGGAGGAGCACCATCGCAAGGGTGATCAGGTAGTGCGCCGTGTGGCCCAGAACCCACGAGCGCACCCGGACAACTCCCAGCCGGGTATTCATCCGGCCGCTCTCCGGCAACTGGCCGCTCATTAATCGCGCCACCGAGGCTGAACGCCTACCCGTGGTACGGGTCGCAAGGTCGTCCGGGCGGGGGGCCGGGGGCACCGACAAGACCGTGGAGTCATCCTCTGAGCGGCGACCGACCGCGAAGGCCGCGTCCAGGCCCCGTACGTCCTCCCGGCACCGCCCGCCGACGGCAAGGACAGCGTCGGGGCTCAGTCCCGTCTCGCGCAAGAAGACTCCCTCGGCGGCGGTGGACCGGGACAACGCGGCGAGCAGATGGAGTGTGGTTGCCCGCCGGTCCCCCGTGACGACCGTCCAGGAACCAAGGTCACACAGCACCTCGTGGACGGCGGCATCAGGTGGCGGAGGCTCCCCTGCACGGCTACTGACCACGGTTGGCGCGCCCGTTCCCCAGGGCCGGTCGCGGCCCAGCTCGCTCGGTTGATGACCTCGGCTCCGCAACATCACGCCCGCGTGCGAGGCGGGGTCTTCGGCCACGCGCAAGAGCGCGTCCAGCACATGCCCCGTCGTGACATGGGCACGGCCTTGCCGGGCGGCCAG
>NZ_JBSFZS010000507.1:0-1428 GCF_053600395.1 Streptomyces sp. NPDC005070
CGCACACACCTCGTCGTACGCCGCCGCGAACACCGGGTACGCCCCGTACAACTCGCGCCCCATGCCGACCCGCTGCGAACCCTGACCCGAGAACAGGAACCCGGTCTTGCCGCCGGTACCCGATTCGCCCAGGACGACCCGGGTGGACGGTGCCCCTGCGGCCAACGCGCCCAGTCCTTCAAGGAGTTCGTCCCGGTTCTCCCCCACCACGACGGCCCGGTGCTCCATGGCCGAGCGTGTGGTGGAGAGTGAGAAGCCGATGTCGGCCGGCCGCAGGTCCGTGTCCGTGGCCAGGGACAGCAGACGCTCCGCCTGTGCCCGCAGCGCCGTCTCCGTCCTGCCCGACAGCACCCACGGTACGACCGCGCCGTTGCCGGTCCCGGGCGGCAACTCCGCGGAGGCAGGGGCCTGTTCGACGACCACGTGGGCGTTGGTTCCGCTGATGCCGAAGGACGACACGGCGGCACGGCGCGGGCGGTCGATCTCAGGCCAGTCGATGGCTTCGGTCAGCAGCCGGACGTCACCGGCCGACCAGTCCACGTGCGGGGTCGGCTCGTCGACATGCAGGGTCTGCGGCAGCACACCGTGCCGCATCGCCATGACCATCTTGATCACACCACCGACACCGGCAGCGGCCTGGGCATGACCGATGTTCGACTTCAGCGAACCCAGCCACAACGGCCGCTCCTCCAGCCGCTCCTGCCCGTACGTGGCGATCAGCGCCTGTGCCTCGATCGGATCACCCAGCCGCGTGCCCGTACCGTGCGCCTCCACCGCGTCGACCTGATCCGAGGACACGCCGGCGTTCGCCAACGCCTGCCGGATCACCCGCTGCTGCGAAGGCCCGTTCGGAGCCGTCAGACCGTTCGACGCACCGTCCTGGTTCACCGCCGTACCACGGACAACCGCCAACACCTGGTGCCCGTTGCGACGGGCGTCGGACAACCGCTCCACCAGCAGCATGCCCGCACCCTCGGCCCAGCCCGTACCGTCCGCGCCGGCCGCGAACGCCTTGCACCGGCCGTCCGCCGACAGGCCACGCTGCCGACTGAACTCCACGAACGTCGAGGGAGTCGCCATGACGGTGACACCACCGACCAGCGCCATCGAGCACTCGCCGCTGCGCAGCGACTGGGTCGCCAGGTGGAGGGCCACGAGCGACGACGAGCACGCCGTGTCGACCGTGACCGCCGGGCCTTCAAGCCCGAACGTGTACGAGACCCGGCCGGAGGCGATGCTGCCCGCGCTGCCGCTGCCCAGGTAGGCGTCCATGCCCTCCGGAGCCGTTGTCACGCGCCCGCCGTAGTCGTGGTACATCACGCCGGCGAAGACACCCGTCCTGCTGCCCCGCACCGTCGCCGGGTCGATCCCCGCCCGCTCGAACGCCTCCCACGACGTCTCCAGCAGCAACCGCTGCTGCGGGTCCAT
>NZ_JBSFZS010000508.1:0-1419 GCF_053600395.1 Streptomyces sp. NPDC005070
GGTCGCGAGCCGTCCTGCGGACAGCGCTTCCAGCCCCTCGACCGAGGCGATGTCGACTGTTCGGCCAAGCACCAACTGCCGGGTGCGGTTGCCTCGTTCGAGTCGTCCGTCGAGCCGGGTCATCTCCCTGCTCCGTGGTCCGGCGCCGAGTCATCGCTCTCCTGCGTACGGGCCACCCGCGCTCCGCCCGTGATCCGTCCGACCGGAGGCGGGGCGAACGGGAACGCGTCGTCACGCGCACGGGGTGCGTGGGGGCGGAGGGCCGCCACCGAGGGTCGCGAATCGTGGCTCACAACAGACCACTCTAGGAGGTCCGCGCCGAACCCGTTGATCACGCGGCTTCCGGCGTGGGCGGATCTTCGTCCGGTTGTTCCACGGTGACGCCGGTGCCGGGGACGGTGATCTCCAGGGGCAGGTGACCGTCCACGACGCGCAGGTCGAGCCGGGCCCGGGGAGCCCCCGCGTGCTCGGGCGTGCCTCCGGCGGCTCGGAAGCGTCCGAGGGAGGCGGCACCGCGATGGTCACCACCGCCGTGTGATCATGACGGTATGACCGCCGGCCGCATCATCTTCCTCAACGGCACGTCCAGTTCGGGCAAATCGAGTGTCGCCCGCGAGCTGCTCGACGTACTCGACGACGGCGTCTTCTTCCATCTTGCGGTGGACGGCTTCAACGCGATGCGCACCAGGCGAAGCCTCGGTGAGGCGGAACTCGAGACCGCGCTGCGGCGGACAAGAAGGGGCTTCCACCGCTCGATCGCCGCGATGGCCGAAGTAGGCAACGACGTCGTCGTGGACCATGTGCTCAGCGAGCGGTGGCGGTTGCTCGACTGCCTGTCGGTCCTTCCGGCGGAGAACGTGCTGTTCGTGGGCGTCCATTGTCCGCTGGAGGAACTCGTGCGCCGGGAGGGGGCGCGCGGAGACCGACCGCCGGGCCTGGCCACGCACCAGTACGACCTCGTACACCGTCACGGCGACTACGACCTGGAGTGCGACACCGGCACGTCGAGCCCGCGTGAATGCGCCGAACAGATCAAGGAGTTCCTTCCGCTTCGCCCGAGCCCGACCGCCTTCGCCCGGCTCCGTGAGCGTTGCCTGCGCGTTGACCCCGAGGGGAGTTGAGCCGAGAGGTGGGCCGACTTGTCCGTTCGAGGAGGGCTGCCGCCGTCCTCCTGCTCGCGTTGACCGCCATGACCTCCGTCCTCTCGGGGTGCTCCTCTAGCGGGGGAGCCGATGTGAAGCTGGTCGTTCCCCCGGTCTTCTACGTCTCACGGGATCCGGACCGAGCCGCCTCCGACCTGCGAGTCGAGGAGAGGGTTCCCGGCGGAGAGACGGTCGGACTGCGGATCACCTTCGACGCCGGCGATCTGAAGGACGTCGTCACCGTCAAACGCGCGCTCGACGACTGTGTCGTCCACCT
>NZ_JBSFZS010000509.1:0-1418 GCF_053600395.1 Streptomyces sp. NPDC005070
AGCCAGGCGAGGGTCACCTGCTGAGGGCTCACGCCGCGCTCCCGGGCCACCGCGTGGACGACGAGTTCCGGGCCGCCCGGGACCTGCTGCTGCGCCACACGTACGACCACCACCGCGCCCGCGACACGTTCCGCCGGCCCCGGCCGCGGTACTTCAACTGGGCCCTGGACTGGTTCGATCCCGTGGCCCGGGACAACGACCGGACCGCACTGCGGGTCATCACACCGCACGGCGACCGGCAGGTCTCCTTCGCACACCTCCACCACCGCTCGAACCAGGTGGCCGGCTGGCTCCGCTCCCAGGGCCTGCGCCAGGGCGACCGGGCGGCCCTCCTCCTCGACAACGGCGTCGAGGTCTGGGAGCTGCTGCTGGCCCTGATGAAACTGCGTGCCGTGGCCGTGCCCCTCTTCACCACGCTGGCCCCCGAAGAGGTGGACGACAGGCTGCGGCGCGCGGGCGTCCGCCATGTGGTGGCCGCCTCCGCCCTCGCCGCCGCGCCCGCCTTCCAGGACACCGCTCTGAACACCGTCGCGGGACTCCGGGTCTGCGTGGGCGAACCGGTCCACGGCTGGCGGTCCTGGAGGGAGGCGGCACGGTTCACCGACGGCTTCACCGCACAGGACCCGACCCCGGCCGACGAACTGATGTGCTGCTTCTTCACCTCCGGGAGCACCGCTCGGCCCAAACTCGTGGGCCACACCCACGAGAGCTACCCGATCGGACACCTCTCCGGGATGTACTGGGCCGGCCTGAAACCCGGGGACATCCACCTGAACATCTCGTCCCCCGGCTGGGCCAAGCACCCCTGGAGCTCGCTGTTCGCGCCGTGGAACGCCGAGGCCCAGGTGGTCTCCGTGGACACCCGCCATGCCACCCCCGACCTGGTCCTGGACGCACTGGAACGCACCCGGGCGACGAGCTTCTGCGCGCCCCCCGCCATCTGGCGACGGCTCGTCGAGGCAGGTCTCACCGGACGCCGTATCGCCCTGCGCGAGGCGACGAGCGTGGGCGAGCCGCTCACCGACGACATCGTGGACGCCGTACGGGCCGCCTGGGGTGTCACCGTCCGCAACGGATACGGCCAGTCGGAGCTGACAGCAGTGATCGGCGTGCCACCCGGCGAACACCGCCACCCCACCTCACTGGGACGGCCCCTGCCCGGCTACCGGGTTCTCCTGTGCCCTCCCGGCACGACGACACCCGCCTCCGAGGGCGAGATCTGCATCGACCTCAGCGACCGCCCGGCCGGACTGATGCACGGCTACCTCGACGCGTCGCCCATCCCCTTCGACCCGGGCCCGCTGTACCGCACCGGAGACCTGGCCAACCATGCCATCGGCAGGAACGTCGCCGACAACGGTGACATCCGCCCGAAGATCTACGGGGTGCTCCTCAACGGCTCCGGCGCCGGCGGGAAC
>NZ_JBSFZS010000510.1:0-1416 GCF_053600395.1 Streptomyces sp. NPDC005070
CCGGTGAATCCCTGGCGCACGCTCGCCCACGCTGGCAGTCCGCGTGCCACGACCGGTCGGGGGTCGATGCCGCGTGCCCGCTCTGCTGCCTGCCGTCCGGCGCGGCCGCCGAGGAGGCGCTGTGCGGTGGCAGGAGGGATAGAGGCCAGCAGTCCCACACAGTGCACGCCGAAGTCGCGCAGGATCTGACCCTGCCGCGGGCCGATGCCGTACAGCGCCTCAACCGGCAGCGGTCCGAGCCAGTCGGCCACGTCGTGCGGGGCGATCAGCAACACCCCGCCGGTTTCGCTGATCTGAGCCGAGGCGGTTGCCGCAACGGCAATGCTCGGAGCGATCCCAATCCGCAGGTCCACCCCCAGCCTCGCCACGGACCGCACCCGGATCAACTCGCCCTGGCGCTGGGGGTCAAGCTGGTGGTAGCGCAGTACGCCCCTCAGCTCCACCAGGGCTGCCCCGGGTGGGGCGGCTTGGACGACCGGCGACACGTCCGCGAGCAACTCCAGTACCCGTCGATACGCCTCGTCCGGCAGCCGGTCTGGGCATCTCACGTGCACCACTGTCGACAGCTCGGTATCACCCATGACGTCTTCACCTCCACACTCTTACCGAGCACATAGAACACATATTCGAACACGCGACCCCGGAGCGACCCCCGAGAGTGATCTTCTGGTGACTACACGTCACACTCTTCTCGCCCCGATCGCGGCGCCTCAACTCAACAGGTCAAGGAGTTCATGGTGTCGTCTCGTCAAGGTGCACCCTCACAGCGCTGATGAACGCAGCGAGAGCATGCTGGACCCGCTCGCGCGCTTCCAGCATGCCCACAGATTTGATGCCGGGTACTGGACGCAGACGGAGGTCCTGGCGCAGAGCACTCACTAGGGGTGGCCTGAGTACACCGGTGTCAGTGATGGCCTGCCAGGCAGCGCCTACCCTCGGGTCGTCCGGCTCTGAGGCTTCGCGCAAGTTGCCGATGGCCACGGAGACCCGATTGCCATCTTGGGCCGCCTGCTTGAGACAGTCCCAGGCATGGGCAGCGCGCTGCTTTCGTGCTACACGCCTGAGAAGTTCATGGAGCGCAGACATGACTTGACCTGCCTTCTGCGCCAATTCCTCAGGCCCCTCCAAACGGATCATGGTGAAGGCTCGGCTCGCATCTCCGAGCACGCGCTTCACGATGAGGCCCAAGTAGTCCTCGATGGGATCCTTGCTATCAAACATGCGCATGCAGTCGTCCAAGGCGGTCTCAGCAGCCAGGACGAAAGGGACAGCGGCTTCACGTCGCGCTGACTTACGGTCCTGGATATGCGCGGCTCGGACAGCGAGTTCAGCGGCGTGGTGCGCGGCACGAGCCTGCCGTAGACCAACGAGGAGCGTCCACGTGAAACGCCGCTCCCTGAAAGCCGATTGGGCCAG
>NZ_JBSFZS010000511.1:0-1414 GCF_053600395.1 Streptomyces sp. NPDC005070
CGGCACGTCCGTGAAGCGGTCCGCTTCGCCGACGGTGTCCGGACTCTCCACGAGCTGGGCGTGACGGCGTTCGTGGAGATCGGTCCGGGCGGTGTCCTCAGCTCGCTCGTCCAGGGCTGCTTCGACGACGGTTCAGGCATCGTCACCGTTCCCGCCCTGCGCGCCGATCGCCCCGAGCGGTATGCGATCACTGCCGCCGTCGGGCAGTTGCACACCCACGGCATCTCGCCCGACTGGCAGGCGCTCTTCCCGGGTGCCCGCCGCGTCGACCTGCCGACCTACGCCTTCCAGCGCGAGCGCTACTGGCTCGACGTTCCCCAGGCGTCCGGTGACGTCCGGGCCGCCGGCCTGGGGGTGGCGGACCATCCGCTCCTCGGTGCCGCGATCGCGACGGCCGACAGCGACGGGGTCCTGCTCACCGGACTGCTTTCCCTCGAAACCCATCCCTGGCTCGCCGACCACGCCGTGAACGGGACCGTTCTGCTGCCCGGCACCGCGTTCGTCGAGTTGGCCATCCGGGCGGGCGACGAGACGGGGTGCGGATCGATCGAAGACCTCACCCTTGAACTTCCCCTGATGGTGCCCGAGCGCGGTGGCGTCACCCTTCAGGTGGCTGCCGGCCCGGAGGACGAGTCCGGCCGGCGGCAGCTGAGCGTGCACTCGCGCGTCGACGACGGTTCATGGCTGCGGCACGCGACGGGTGTGCTGTCCTCGGCAGAGGCACCGTACGCCGCGGACCTCGGCGCGTGGCCGCCGGCGGGCGCGGAGGCCGTCGACCTGACGGCGTTCTACGAGGGCATGGCTGCTGCGGGCCTGGACTACGGTCCGGTCTTCCAGGGCCTGCGCTCGGTGTGGCGAGGCGGGGACGACGTCTTCGCCGAGGTCGAGCTGCCGGACGAGTCGGCTGCCGAGGCGGCGGAGTTCGCCCTGCACCCGGCGCTGCTGGACGCCGCCCTGCACGCTCTGGCCGCCGGTGGGCTGGTGGTGCTGGACGAGGGCCCGGTCCTGCCGTTCGCTTGGTCCGGCGTCGTCGTGCAGGCTGCCGGTGCGGCGATGGTGCGGGTGAAACTGTCGCGGACGGCCACCGGTTCGGTGACGCTGGCCGTGGCCGATGGCACCGGTGCCCCGGTGGCCTCGGTCGAGTCGCTGTCGTTGCGGGCCGTCTCGGCGGAGCAACTGCGCGGTGCCGGTGGCGGCGATCAGCTGTTCACGCTGGAGTGGACGCCGTTCACCCTCCCCTCCGCCACTGACGCGCTGGTGATCGAGACCGTCGCGGACTTCGACGCACTGCGGGAGTCGGAAGGGGCACCGGACGTCGTCGTCGTTCCGTGCCGGGCGGGGTCCGGTACGGAGACCGCTGACCGGGTGCACGGCACTGCGGGTGAGGTTCTCGCGTTGTTGCAGTGGTGGTTGG
>NZ_JBSFZS010000512.1:0-1407 GCF_053600395.1 Streptomyces sp. NPDC005070
GCATCAGCCCGTCGCCGTTGGGTGAGGGGTGGGCGTCGGTGGCGACGGGCATCGATGTACCGGCACGGCCCCTTCCGCCGGATCCCGGCTGCGGGCGCAATGTTCAGCCCCTCCGGCGATTGAGGAGCGGGGTCCGGGGCGGAGCCCCGGGTACGGGTCGGGTAGGGGCGGAGGGGCGAAAACGCTTGGCCCAGGCCCACTCGGCTCGACCCGCCGCCGGAGGGATGCGTCACTCGGAGGAATCCCTCCGGCTGACGGGGTCTGGCCCCCCGTCAGCCGGTGTGAAGACGGAGTCAGCCGATGTGAAGACGGACGGTTCCGTCTCCGACCACCTCGACCCGCACCTCGGTCAGATCACGAACGAGCACATCCGGCCCGTGGAACCCGGCCCGAGGGCCGACACCCACGACCCGCATCCCGGCCGCCCGCCCCGCGGCGATCCCCGCCCCGGAGTCCTCGAAGACGACACAGTCCTCGGGCGCGATCCCCAGCTCCGCCGCACCCTTGAGGAACCCCTCGGGATCAGGCTTGCTGGCACCGACGGACTCGGCGGTGACCCGGACATCGGGAAGCCCGAGCCCCGCGGCGGCCATCCGCCCGCCGGACAGCGCCACATCCGCCGAGGTGACGAGAGCGTGCGGCACTCCTGCGAGGGAGGCGAGGAACTCCGGCGCACCCGGGATCGCGACAACGCCCTCCATGTCGGCGGTCTCCTCGGCCAGCATCCGCGCATTGTCCGCGTAGTTCTGCTCTATGGGACGGTCCGGCAACAGCACCGCCATCGAGGCGTACCCCTGCCGGCCGTGGACGACCTTCATGACCTCGTCGCCGTCCAGCCCGTGCCGGTCGGCCCAGCCGCGCCAGCAGCGCTCGACGACGACATCCGAGTTGACGAGGGTCCCGTCCATGTCGAGCAGGAGGGCACGGGCGGTCAGAACGGTGGTGGCCGTCGGCATCGATGCTCCAAAGCACAGGTAGGGGGACGAATACACCCCCGGGAAACAAGGCGGCCCCGCCCGCCGGTCAGGGAGTCGCGGACGGGAACCACTTTGTTCCTACAACATACAAAACAACCCCGTCCAGCGCCACCCGGCCCACGAAGGGGGAGCGGGACCGACCAAAGGGTTTCAGGAATTTCGCCCCCACCGACCCACCCCACCACCCCTACCCGACCCACCCCGGGGCTCCACCCCGAACCCCGCTCCTCAAACGCCGGAGGGGCCGGATTTCCCGGCACGTTGAGACGTTCCCCGGCCGGGCCTGAATTTGACCCCCGCCTGAAATGTCGCCCGTGGGAACGGATCCCGCAGCAGGGATCCGGCGGAAGGGGCCGTGCCGGTACATCGATGCCCGTCGCCACCGACGCCCACCCCTCACCCAACGGCGACGGGCTGATGCACCGGCACG
>NZ_JBSFZS010000513.1:0-1400 GCF_053600395.1 Streptomyces sp. NPDC005070
CTGCTCCCTTCGGGGATCCGGCACGGTTGCGCGGCCCTGCGCGTCGACCGTGTCAGGGAGTGGCCCGGTCGCCTCGATGTCTCGGATCTCGAGCCGGTCTGCGTCCAACAGGGGCGGGCCGTAGGCGTAGCGCACGATCAGAGGTGGGCATGCATCGAAGGCTTCGCTGTCGATCGTCGCCGTGTACAGGCCGAGTCTGCCGGAGCGCTCGCCCAGGCGCGGATCTTCGGCCAGCTGCCGGGCCAAGGTCTTGACCGCATACAAGACACCGTCGCCGAGCTCGGCGCAGCGAGCGCGTATGTGGTCGGGCAGGTCAACATTGACGGTCACTGCGAAGTGCTCCTCGCGTAAGGCTCGGGCGTACCGCCGGTGCGTTCGGCCGTTTCCGCCAGGGTGGGTTGCTGTGCCTCGCGGGTGACGAGCTCGAGGAGGTGTTGGTGGAGAGCCTGGCCGATCTGCGGGGCGCGCACCTTGAGACGGGTCATGGTTTCATCCGGAATGTTACGGGTCGCGAGGGGCGACAAGATTGCGTCTGCGGCAATAGCAGGCGCTTGAAACTACAGCCTCGCTTGCCCACCTGCGGGAATACGGGGAGAGCCTGGGGCTGTGGTCGGCCGAGCGGCACGTACCGCATTCAGCCGCTCGGCGATCCGGGTGACACCGTTGCTGACCGAGGCATCTGCTGGCGACGGCCTCGACCTGGGCCAAGCCGTCCGCGGACTGCGAGTTACGGCCAGCTGCCTGCAGCACTTCACGACACGCCTTAAAGGGTATTGCACAAGGCCATGATCAGGGCATTTCTCCTGTATGGGTGGGGTGTTGAGGGCTGATCCGGTGTGGGTGGAGACGTTCAGCGGGCTGCGGATGGACCGGTTCGCGAAGCTGGTGAAGGTGGTGCGGCAGCGGGGCGGGAACGGGCCGGGCGGGGGTCGGCCGTGGTGCCTGCCGCTGGCGGACCGGGTGCTGCTGGTGGGGCTCCTGGGTTCCGCCCCCTCGGCGTAGGGCAAGGACCATCCACGGCCGTGTTCAACGCACTCGTCGTGGTGTTCCTGGTGGTTGTCGGGCTCGTCGTCGCCTCGGGATGTTTCGTGGCTCTCTACGTCGTCAGGGAAGGCAGTCGGCGTCGGCGTGTTGTACGTGTCGGCATGCGTGCGTCGGCACGGTGCGTCCGCGCCTACGGCCGAGTTCCCAGCCTGCCAGCCCGCCGCCCAAGGGGTACCGCCCGCCGAAGCGGCGCTTCGTCCTCGAATTCCGCGGTCCTGACGGCGAGCTCATACGTTTGAGGACACCTCGCCCTCCGCGACAACCGACGTCGTGACGAATTGACCGTTGCCTGATTGCCCGACCAGCCTGCGGGTGCCGTGGTCGTCGCCGAAGAAGAGCCGACCGCCCTCGTCGCG
>NZ_JBSFZS010000514.1:0-1394 GCF_053600395.1 Streptomyces sp. NPDC005070
GTTTTTCGCAGTCAGCCGGTACGACAGAAGTTAGCCAGCGCCACACCTGGCTGTCAATCTCACAGTCAGCCTACGATGGGGCGTAGCCCGCCTCCGCGTAGGGCAGCGGGTGTGTCTCGTGGACGCCGCCCAGGTAGGAGCCGGGCAGACCGTGGGGTTCGCCCTCGTCGAGGTTGCCGCGCCAGCCGATGTGGCCGTTGGCGAGGGCGAAGACGGACTCGCTCTGCGGCAGCAGTCCGAGGTGCAGCTCGCTCTCGCGCAGGGCCCAGGGCTCGACTCCGTACGAGGAATGAGTGATCACGGGCGCTCCCCCAGTTCGTCCAGATCCCGTACGACGATGTCGGCGCCGTGGGCGCGCAGGGCGGCGCTCTGGCCCACGCGGTCCACGCCGACGACGTACCCGAAGTGGCCCGAGCGGCCCGCGTCCATGCCGGCGAGCGCGTCCTCGAAGACGGCCGCCTCGGACGGCGTGACGCCGAGGTCCTTCGCGGCGGCCAGGAAAGTGTCGGGGCGCGGCTTGCCGGGCAGCCGCCGTTCGGCGGCGACGACACCGTCGACGCGTACGTCGAAGAGGTCCTCCGCCCCCACCGAGCGCAGGACGTCACGGCAGTTGGCGCTGGAGGAGACGACCGCGGTGCGCAGGCCGTGCGCCCGGACCGCCTCGATGTAGCGCAGGGTGCCCTCGTAGGCCTCGACGCCGTCGGTGCGGATCATGTCGAGAAGCAGTGCGTTCTTGCGGTTGCCGAGTCCGTGGACGGTGGCCCGCTCCGGCGGGTCGTCGGGGGTCCCCTCGGGGAGTTGGATGCCGCGCGAGGCGAGGAAGGACCGTACGCCGTCGGCGCGTGGCAGGCCGTCCACGTGGGCGGCGTAGTCGGCGTCGTCGAAGGGCCGGAATCCGTCGCCCTCGCGGTGTCGCAGGAAGTCGTCGAACGTCCGCTTCCAGGCGGCCGCGTGGACCACCGCGGTTCTGGTGATGACGCCGTCGAGGTCGAAGAGGCAGGCCAGGATCTGCTTCGGCAGGCCGAGATCGGTCATACGAGGAGTCTGCCCCCGGGATCGGCCTCCACCGGGTGGCGAGCGCCACATCACCGCCCTGGCCCAGGGACCGTCGTCGATACTGGAGGGCATGGAGATCGCTGCCCCCGCGCCCGGGTCCGGGCTCGTATGACCGAGGCGAGTCCGTCCTTCGGCGAACTGGTGGAGCGGGCCGCCGCGCTCGTACGGCCCGGCCGGCGCGCCCTTCTCGGGATCGCCGGAAGTCCCGGGGCGGGCAAGACGACGCTCGCCGAGCGGCTGGTCGGACGGCTCGGCGAGATCGCGCCCTTCCCTGTCGCCCACGTACCGATGGACGGGTTCCATCTCGCGGACGCCGAGCTGGACCGGCTGGGGCGCCG
>NZ_JBSFZS010000515.1:0-1391 GCF_053600395.1 Streptomyces sp. NPDC005070
GAGCTGATGGTTTCGCCTTTGGAGTCCGTAACGATCAGGCATTACGCGGGCCTTGCTCGTGGCACCGATGTGATGCTCTGGGCATGGTCAGCGAGGACACTTCAACGCACCAGCCCAGCCGACGGCTTCCCACGGGAGCAATGCTCAAGACCTGTGGATCAGCGCTGGGAGGGACGCGGAGGGCGTACCTTCCGAATGATCCTGTGATGGTCACCGAGTAGGCCCGCGTTCGCAGCGCGGGTCGGGAAGGCGCGCCTGTGCTCAGCGGCACCCGGTTCGAGAACGGCGTCCTGGTCGAGTGAGAGGGGGCAGCCGTGTGAGCGAGATCCCTAGCCCCGGCAGCGTTCGTAGCAGCGTAGAACTGCAGATTGACCGGGTCATCGTCGCCTCCTTCGAAAAGGCCACTGTCAGCGTGCGCTGCCTGCGGGGACCGGTTCGTCGCGGTGCCCGCTTCAACCGGCTCAGCGCTTCAGTACAAGCGATCGACCTGACGATGACGCATGCCGTCGTCTACGGGCATCGAGTGGCAGAACTCGACACCGGCCTCACCGCCCTCGTGGCTCTCCGAGGAGATGGCGTCCAGCGACTCATGACGGGCACGTCAGCCTCCGGATGGCAGGTCATCCTGGGCGCCAACCCCTTGCCCTAACCCAGCGTGCCCGCACGGTGGTGCCGTGTCGGGGGGCCACCCTGAAGCGCCGGCTCGGCTCGGCCACTGCCGCGCATGACCGCCGACGAGCGCGTCAGCGTCCTCGTCCCGGGCGGCCGGCAGACGCCCAAGGACCAGCCGCTCCTGCCGAGTCGGACCGCGGCAGCGGATCCCTCCCTGGCATCGGCCTGCCCAAAGATCGTTTGCCGCCCCCCGGTCCGGATGCCCCCAAGATCTGTTCCCTTGGGGGCGGGGGCGCGGCGACCTCCGGTACATGATCGTGCCGAGCGCCTGAACGACTCCGCTGAAGTGAGGCCCGGACAGCAGCCGCATCCATCGCCATGAACGGAGCGAGGGGAGTGCTGCGGCTCCGGAAGATCCCAACTGTCTTTTGTGTCAGACGAGTTGACACTTCTCGCAGCCCGCCCCACGATGACCGGGCGGTCACATGACCGCCCGGTCATCGGCAGGAGCACGCATGCCCACTTCCACCTGGACCCGCCTGTCACCGGTGCGGCGCGAACGGGTCCTGGTCGCCGCCATGGACGAGTTCGGCACCCACGGCTACTCCACCGGAAGCCTCAACGTCATCGCCCGCGAGGCCGGCGTGGCCAAGGGCTCGCTGTTCCAGTACTTCGAGGGCAAGCTCGACCTGTTCGCCTACGTGGCCGAACAGACCTCCCTGCGCGTCTACACCGCCATGCAGCCCTGGCTGGACGGATACGACGGCTCCACGGAGTTC
>NZ_JBSFZS010000516.1:0-1388 GCF_053600395.1 Streptomyces sp. NPDC005070
GCTGGGCCACACGCTGCCGCTCGGACGGGTCGATCGTGCCGTCCGCCGCCGCGACCAGGGCGCACATGGCCATGCTCGCGTTCCGCCCCAGCGAACGACGCCTTCCGGGGGGCGAGGATGTCACGGACGAACACGAGCTGGTTCGGGAAGAGTCCGCCCCGTTGGTCTGAGGGGTGGAGCCGGGGCGGATCTGGACTGCCGTCCCCGAGGCGAGGTTGGACTCGACCGGCCCGTTCCGGATCGTTTCGGGGTGGCGCCAGCCGACGACGACGTCACTCCCGCGAATCTGGTCAAGTAACCCGATCGACAAAGCTCTCTTCGCCGCGGGCGACTTCGTTGCCGGGCATCGCGCGGTCATCGAACCGTGCTCCGCCGGCAGAAATCTCGAATCCGGAGGACTCGTCCCACGGAACCGCCCCCCACAGGTCCACCACTGCAGCCCAAATGCGGTACACCAAGGCCCAGTCGGGATTGTCCCCGCAGAGGGTGACGGTGGCGAGCAGGTCACTTCCCCAGATACCCCACTCGTCATCGGGTGACGCGGCAATCACACTCTCCGCGATCTCGGCTACGCCGACGTGCACTTCCAGTGTCAGCAGGTCAGCGACGGCGCCAACGCCGTCACTGCTGCCTGTGCCGAGTCTGAACGCGGCCACCCAGTCCTCGAACGGCCCCAACCACTCTCCCCACAAACCGGCACCGCTCTTCAGCAGGTGGTCCAGCAAGCAATCGAGCGCCTCGTCACCTCTCTCTTCTCCGGAGCGGCAGAAGAAGCTGAGTCGGTAGGCCACGATTCCCTCGTCGTCCGTGCTTGATCGGAAGGTGTTTCCAGTTGGCCATCATGCACGCCGCACCCACAAGCGCGATCGGCGGAGTCCAATGGCCCAGCCCAAGGGGTTCATCGGCTGTGCCGCCCTTGGGCGTGATGGGCATCGGGCCCCGGTGCTCGGCCTGGCCTGCCGGTATGCACGCTGATGTGCTCAGGCGCGTACGGATGAACGTGCCAGGGAAGGACCGCGTGTCGTGGCGGGGCGGCTGGGGTGGGGCTGACGCTTGGGCCGGGCGGTCGTCGGTCGGCGACCGGGATCAGGAGGCTGAAGCGCATGCTTGTTCTGGGCCGCTCGCAGGTCGAGTCCCTGCTCTCCATGGACTCGCTGATCAACGCCCTGGCCTCGGCAATGGCGGACCTCAGCTCGGGCCGTGCCTCGGTGCCCGACCGCGTCGCCGCCCTGGTGCCCGAACGGGACGGATTCCTGGCGGCCATGCCAGGTTTCCTGCCGTCGGCCAGGGTGCTCATGACCAAGCTGGTGTCGCTCTTCCCGCACAACGACGGGGCCACCGGTAGACGGCGGCCAGGTGGTGATCGAGGGGCAGTTCGTCCTGGAGCT
>NZ_JBSFZS010000517.1:0-1385 GCF_053600395.1 Streptomyces sp. NPDC005070
CCGCTGTTGGGGCCCAAATCGAGTTTGACGGGATACCACCGGCACGACAGGCGCCGCCGGCCTCCTTGGGCCGTGCGGCGACCCGATGGAGGTCCGCGATGCCCACTGCTCTCCGGCTCCTGCACGCGCTCTCCCCCGAACACCGCGATCGGCTGATGAGCGTGGCCCGCGAGGTGTCGTTCCCCGCGGACGGGCCGATCTTCGAGGAGGGAGGCACCGCCGACCGCTTCTGGGTGGTCCGCTCGGGAACGGTCTCGCTGTACCAGCGGGTCATCGCCGACCGGCGGATCACCGTCGCCCAGCTCGGGCCCGGCGACCTGCTCGGCTGGTCGTGGCTGTTCCGTCCGCACACCTGGGATTTCGGCGCCGAGGCCTTCAGCCCGGTGCGCGCCTACGAGTTCGACGCCGCCGAGGTGCGGACGCTGTGCGACCAGGATCCGACGCTGGAGCTGTCCCTGACACGGACGATCGGCGCGATCCTGGCCCACCGTCTCGAAACGACCCGGACGGCGCTCATCGAGCACTACGCGCGCCGCGGGGGCAGTGGCTGAGCGCGGGAACGGCGTGGCCGCGTGCACGTGGCGAGGTCATGAGGTCCTGCCCATTGTCGGACCCGGCTGCGACAGTGATCTCTTATGAACGACATCCTCGCTTCCCCGGACGGCCCGGACTCCTTCGCGCTCCTGCCGGGAGCGGTCCACTCGCCCGTGATCCTGCACGTGCCGCACTCCTCCAGGGAGATCCCCGCGCCGGTCCGCGAGGGCATCCTCCTCGACGACCCGGCGCTGGAGAGCGAGTTGGACCACATCACCGACGCGCACACCGCCGAACTGGCCTCGGCCGCGGCCGAGGCGGCCGGGCTGACACCGTGGCGGTTCGTCAACCTGCTGTCCCGGCTGGTCGTCGATCCCGAGCGTTTCCCGGACGAGCGCGAGGAGATGCTCGCGGTCGGGATGGGCGCGGTGTACACACGGACGACGCACCGGGCTCCGCTGCGCCCCGCGGACACCGATCCCCGGCCGTTGATCGAGCGCTATTTCCACTCCTACGCGCGGGCGATGACGGCAGCGGTGACCGACCGGCTGGCCGCCACCGGGCGGGCCGTGATCATCGACGTCCACTCGTATCCGACGGCCCGGCTGCCCTACGAACTGCACGGGGACGGGCCGCGGCCGCCGGTCTGCCTGGGGACCGACTCCTTCCACACGCCGCCGGAGCTGGTCGCGCTCGCGGAGAAGGCGTTCGCGGGGCTCGGCGGGGTGGGGATCGACAGCCCGTTCTCGGGCGCGTACGTCCCCTTGCGGTACTACGAACGGGAGCCGGGTGGCGGAGACGCCGGTCCTGGTGTGGACCGATCCCGACGGGCGCCTCGTCGACCGGCCCAC
>NZ_JBSFZS010000518.1:0-1384 GCF_053600395.1 Streptomyces sp. NPDC005070
CGGAACAGATAGGCGGCCGGGTAGCGGCGGGCCGTGGCGGCGTCGCAGGACCAGACGGCGGAGACGAGCGGGGTCATGAAGTGCCGGGTGAAATACCCGCCGGATAGGGCAGAACGTGCTGGGCCAGTACGACGTCGGGTCGTGGCGACTTCGCGGTGAGACCGTCGCTGATCATGGCGTTGGCTCCGTCGCCGTTCTCCTCCGAGGGTTGAAAGAGTGCTACAAAGCTGCCCCGCCAGGCGTCCCGGTGCCCGGCCAGTAGCCGTGCGCAGCCGATGAGGCAGGTTACGTGCACGTCGTGTCCGCAGGCGTGCATGACGGGTTGTTCGCCGCCGTCCTGGTCAGTCACCGTCGCGGTGGAGGCATACGGAAGCCCGGTCTGTTCGCGCACGGGGAGGGCGTCCATGTCGGCTCGGGCCATGACGACCGGGCCGTCCCCGTTCCTGAGAACTCCGATCACACCAGTGCCGCCCACGCCTTCGGTGACGTCAAAACCGACGTCTCGCAGCGCGTCCGCCGCCTTCTTCGCCGTGCGGTGTTCTCGCAGGCCGAGTTCGGGGTGTCGGTGCAGGTCCTGGTAGAGGTCCTCCAGGTCGCGACGGATGGTTTCGAGGCCGGTCAATACGGTCCGGGCGGGATCAGTCATGGGGGCTCCTTGCGTGAGCGAGGTTGCCATTCGTCCCCGTTCCGGGCCGGCGCGGCGAGCGAGGGGCAGTCGCCGGGAGGCCTGGCGGGGTCCTGGGTGCCCATGAACCGAGCCTAGCCGCGGTCCCGCCTTCGGCCACCCGGACTGGTGCGGAGCGCGATGGAGAGTGGCGGGCGACGACGCTCAGGGCGGACCACCGTGTACCTCGAGCAGCGGTGGACGATGGCGCGGTTTGCCTCGGGATGTGAGCGTGGAGCGAAACACGTCATCACACCCGGGAGTAGCAAGTGATCATCAGTATTGTCGGGGCCGGGAACATGGCCCGAGGTATCGGCACGCGCGTACTGGCGGGCGGTCACTCTCTCCGTCTGCACGATCGCAACCCGGAAAAGACAGCGGACTTGGCCGCTGCCCTGTCCCGGGCGGTGGACGGGGCAGACGTGCAGGCGTACGGCTCGGAAGGCGCGGCAGCGGCGGATGTCGTGGTGCTCGCCCTCCCTTACCCTGCCGGGCGTGAGGTGGCCGGCCTTCTCGGCGCCGAGCTCTCCGGCAAGGTCGTGGTCGACATCTCCAACCCCGTGGATTTCCGGACCTTCGACTCGTTGGTCGTACCTCTGGGCACCTCCGCAGCCGAGGAGATCGCAGCGACCGTAGCGAACGCACGCGTCGTCAAGGCCTTCAACACCACCTTCGCCGGTCCGCTCGTTGCGGGTGAAGTGGCGGGCCGGCCCCTGGATG
>NZ_JBSFZS010000519.1:0-1383 GCF_053600395.1 Streptomyces sp. NPDC005070
CGAGCACCGCCGCCGCACTCCAGTACCAGCAGCGACCGGCCAGCGCGCACAGCTCCAGGTCGAGATCGATCACCTCGGACCGGTCCGTGCCGGTGGGCAGCCGCCGTTGACCCGCGACCCGCACCGGCGGCGGTCTGCGGACTGGATCAAGACCCGCCAGACCGGCCGACACTCCTGTCGATGAGTCTTCTCCGGCCAGAAGCCCTCTGGGAGCGGAGTCCGGGCGGGAGGCTGTCCCGGCGGAGGTGGCCGAGGCGGTCATCGCGTCGAGCACGAGGTGCGCCTCCAGTTCCACGCGCCCAATCCGGTCGGGCAGCACCTCGCCTCGCACGGTCTCGACGACCTCGGCGACCAGGAGCGCGTCCTGCGAGCGTTCGGCCAGACGCAGCACGGTGGCATAGGCGTTGAGTTGCATGCGTTCCCACTGCTTGCGTCCACGCGCCGAGGGGATCAGGTAACGGGCATCGTGAACGGCCGCGAGAGCATGTGCGGCCTGGGCCAGCGCGAGATCGTGACGGCCGTCGAACTCGTCGGCCCGGGCCAGCAGCAGACGCGCGGCGACGGCGGCGATCGGCCTGCGGCCGGCATCGACGATCGCCAGCGCTGCCTGCGCGTCCTTGCGTGCGTGGTCGCGTGTATCTTCTGCCTCGACCAAGACGGACGCCCGCAGCAGCCGCTCGTTCGCCGCTTGGTCCGGGGTGATGTGCCACGGGGTGCGAGCATCGTCGTCCCCCTCAACCACTGACGGCAGGATCAGCGCCGCACCGGCGCGGTTATCAACCTCCCGCAGCATCAACTGCACGACGCATATCTCCGTGTGCCGCAACAGGTTCTGATCGCCGGCGCGCATGGCCACCCGCCGCAGACGGTGGATCTCACGTAGGGAGGACTCGACCGGTTCGACGGCCAGTTCCTCAGCCACGCGCGCCACCCGTAGTTCGCGCGCGTAGCGGCGGCACTGCCGACCCCGGAGCAGAAGCATCGCCTCATCGCGGACAGCCGCCGCATCGTCGAGACGACCGCTGGCGAGGAAGACCTGGGACAGTTGGGCGCAGCACCAACCGCGCACACCGGCCGGAGACGTCCGCGCGGCATCCACAGCAGCACCCGCCTGGGCGAGCGCATCCGCCAACTCGCCCCGCTGCAGTGCGACCAGGGCCCGTGCCATGTCGAGGACGGGCTGGCTGCGGCGCGGGGCCTGCCCGCAGCGCGCCAGGAACGGTTCGGCGGTCTCCCCCTGTCCTCCGGCCGCCAGGTCGACCGCAGTGGCGAACAGGGACCACCTGCCGCGCACCCTGAGCACGAACCGGTCTCCCAACGGCAGAAAGGCGAACGCCGGTCCGCGAGCCCACCACGCCGTTCCCGTCACGCTCCACAGCAAGT
>NZ_JBSFZS010000520.1:0-1371 GCF_053600395.1 Streptomyces sp. NPDC005070
GAGCCGTCTGACTGATGGCACTGTCCAGGAGCGGGGCAAACTCGCAGCGGATACGCACAGCACCGCGCTGCGCGGGGCCCTGACCGGCAGCCGTTCCACCGCCCGGAGCGTGGCCTCCGCCTCGCCCCGGTCCCGGACGACCGGCCGCCCCTCGACCAGCGCGTACATCATCGCGCCCAGCGCCCAGAGGTCGGCCGGGGGTGCGCCGCCTTCGCCGCGGGCCTGCTCGGGAGAGGCGTACGAGGGAGCGGTGACGCGCGTCGCATCGGCGGAGGCCGTCATGCCGAAGCCGGTCACGGTGACCCTGCCGTGTTCGTCGGACCACACCTGGCTCGGGCCGAGTTCGCCGTGCGTGACTCCCTCGTGGTGCGCGGCGGTGAGGACGTCGAGGACGCCGAGCCCGATGCCGGCCGCCCGCACATGGTCGACGGGACCGTGCAGGAGGAGCTCGGACAGCGGGGCACCCGGCGGCCGCTCCGTGACGGTCCACACGAAGCCGGGCTCCTCGACCACCTCGAGGACCGCGGCCACTCCTCCGTGACAGGCCGGGCCGAGGATCTCGGCCGTGCGCAGGATCCGGTCGGCGGCGGGCTCCAGCGGCTTCTCGCCCCGGTGTCCGGCGGCACGCGACCAGGTCAGGACGACGGGCCGTCCGAAGGCGGTGTCCTCGCCGTGCCACAGGGCCCGGCCCTCCTCGCGCAGGAAGACGTCGAGCAGCCGGTATCTCCCGGCGATCAGGTCGCCCGAGGAGTCTTGCGCCTTGGCCATCGTCATCCCTCGTCGTGTACCGGTCACTCGCCTTTCCCAGAAGTACGCGGGAGGTGACGAAGAGTGTTCAACGGGAGAGGGCTGGAGATGAGTGTTTTTACCCGGACGCGTCGTTGTCGCGCGTCCGTACGAACAGTTCAGGCCCCCGTTCGTGGTCGGTTCACCGTCCGGCCTCCTCGTCGCGGTAGCTGCCCGAAGGGGCCGTCAGTGTCAACTCACCTTTCATTGACGGTAGTTGTCGCGATGGCTGGAACAGGAGGGGCGCCGGAGCCGCCGGGACGTGGACACCGGGGAGTCGTCCGGGAAAGATGCCAGATGCACACAACGCTGTCCGCCCGCCGCGTCCAGTCCGCGGCCCGCCGCCTGCCGTCCGTAGTCCGTCGCGTCGCCCGAGCCACCCGGAGGCCGTCCGTATGAGTGCCCGACCGTTGCCCCAGAGCCCGCCCGCCGAGCAGGGAGTCGACGCCTCGGGCATAAGCGCGTTCCTCGACGCCGTCGAGGCCGACCCCGCCATCGAACCGCACAGCCTGATGATCCTGCGCCACGGGCACCTCGTAGCCTCCGGCTGGTGGGCGCCGTACACGCCGGAGCGCCTCCAGCTCC
>NZ_JBSFZS010000521.1:0-1365 GCF_053600395.1 Streptomyces sp. NPDC005070
CGGCGAGCGCGTCCAGGGCGGCCCGCTCGGCCCAGTCGTTGACCTGGAGATGGAGCGCCGCCAGGACGTCCTCGAGGCCGCGGAACGCCTCGTAGAACTGGCGCGTGGACAGTCCCGCCGCCTCGCTGAGGGCCGCCACGGTCGTGGACCGGTACCCGGGTCGGGCGCCGAACAGTTCCAGCCCCGCGTCGAGGAAGCGACGGCGGCGCTCCGCCTGCCGCTCCTCGGCCGTCCGGCCGCCGTACCGGCCGGTGGGCTGTCTGAGTCTGCCGTCCACGCGTTCCTCTCCTGGCACGAACCGGTGTTCGCCCTCTCGGCGATTTTCTCGTGCACCGCCCCTTGTGAAGAGGCTCCCCCAGTCCTTACTTTCCAGTAAGTGCACTTTGAAAGCGCGCATGTTCAGATTTCAGATTGTCATGATCACGCCATTCACGTATCTCGCGCACACACAGCACACGCTCCCGGTTCACCGTGTCCTGACCCGCACTCCCCCACTACGACAGGGACCCTCCATGTCCGTGCTCAGAGCCAGACACCTCTGTACGCTCGCCGCCGCCCTCACGCTGACCCTCGGCGGCACGGCGACCGCCGCATCCGCGGCCGCCGCGCAGGCGGGCGCCGCCGATCTGCGCGAGGTGATGTTCGTCGGCAACAACTGGGAAGGCACAGCGGACGTCATCAAGTCCACCGGCGACTTCGCGAAGGTCGGCCGGGTCGACGTCATCCCGGACAAGGCCGAGCGGATGGCGGCGATCAACGCCGACCCCATCAAGTGGGCCTACTTCATGGGCATCCGCAACGGCGTCGGCGAGGGACACGACCAGTTCGTCGACGACATGTACTCCACTCCCGACGGCCGGTCGGTCGTGGTCTCGCGCCCGAGCTTCGCCGACGTGGTCTCGATCGACCTCGCCACCGGACGGATCAACTGGCGTTTCGCCGTGTCGGGTTACCGCTCCGACCACATGGCCGTGTCGCCCGACGGCACCCGGGTCGCGGTATCGGCCTCCACCGCGAACACCGTGCACGTGCTCGACATCACGACCGGCAGACAGCTCGGCTCGTTCGCCACCGGCGACAAGCCGCACGAGAACATCTTCACCCACGACGGCAAGTACATCTGGAACATGGCCATCGGTGACGTGACCACCGCTCTCGACGAGCCCTGGCTCGACTGGACGAAGGGCGACCGGAAGATCACCGTCGTCGACGCGGCCACCTTCAAGCAGGTGAAGGTGATCGACATGCGCCAGCGGCTGGACGCCATCGGCCTGAGGGACTACTCCGACGCCGTGCGCCCGGCCGTCTTCTCGCCGGACGAGTCCAAGCTGTACTTCCAGGTGTCGTTCTTCAACGGCTTCCTGG
>NZ_JBSFZS010000522.1:0-1355 GCF_053600395.1 Streptomyces sp. NPDC005070
CGGCCAGGGCGGTGGTGCGGGCAGCGGTGCCGTGGCGCGGGCCGCGTAGGCGAGAGCCGGACGGGCGATCTCCCGGCGGCGCCACAGCTCCTCCACGTGTCCGTGCCAGTGCCGCCTCATCGACGATGAAGTGCATCTCCGGCCCGTCCGGCCGGAACAACCGCTCCTGCCGCTCCAGGCGCAGATCCGCCCGAGGCCCCGCCTGCTCGGGCGGTGAGGTCCACTGCAGGACCTCGCGCGCGTACTCCTCCGTCTGGAGCAGACCGGGCACCAGGTCGGGCTCGAAGTTCCGGATCACCGACGCGGCGTTCTCATACGCGATGGACACCACGAACGCCTGCGGTGCCATGTTCTTGTACGCATCCCACCACGGACGTTCCTTCGCCGCCCGCGCCATCGACACCATCGTGTCGACCTGCGCCGCGTCCGCCACGCCGTACAGCGCCAGCAGAGCCCGGAGATCCGTGATCGAGATCCCCACCGTTCCCGACTCAATTCGAATGATCTTCGAATGCGACCATTCCAGCTGCTCGGCCACGGCTTTCTGCGTCAGATGCTTCGACTCCCGTAAGCGGCGCAACTGCTCCCGCAGCCTGCGCCGTTGCAACGCCGGATCATTCAGCGGCACACCCATCCTCCTGCCACAACGCCATCCGGCAGCACGCCATACCTACGCCTGCAACCTCGCACGCCGCGATACGGCCCACAGCCCAATACACAACAGCCACCTGGAGTTGAGCATCAGGCAGAAAGCTTTCCAGCACAAGCGCTTCCTCCCACGCCGGCCCACCCCCTGCCACCAACCGGCCAAGCTCCATCACGAACGCATCCACACCCGCCACAAGCAAGCAATGCGCCATACCTGCCCTGCTGCGGAGACTCCCTGTGCTCCAGAGATCCCGCGCAGTCGCCGTCGAGGGGCATGCACCTGCGTGGTTGCGGGAGTCGACGACGTCGACACTCTCCCGGGGCGACCCGGACCGAGGATGCTGACATGGAAGAGGGCGGCGGCTTCGTCGAAATGGTGCCAGGGCGGGGTGAGCGCCGGATGGCCGATGCGGCCGGCCACGGCCTCGCCCGCGTAAGGCAACCCCGGGGCCGCGCCGGAATATTCGTCGGAACCTGGAGAGGATCGGTTGGCCCTTGTGTCAGGCGGCCATCAGCCCGAAGTGGTGGAGCGACCTACTGGACTCACTGCGCCGACGGGTTCGCCACGCTCACGATCGACGTCCCGTGCCGTGGAGGATCAACCACTCCGGGCGTGCCGGGAGGTAGGGGTCGGCATGCAGGCCCACCCGGGCAGCGCGGAGGAGCAGGACTACCTCGGCATCCCCGGACTCCTCGAACCCGACCAG
>NZ_JBSFZS010000523.1:0-1355 GCF_053600395.1 Streptomyces sp. NPDC005070
CGACTAGGTAGTTCAGCCGTTCGAAGGACAGGAACCGCGTGGCGTTCAGTGGAGCGGGCCGGACACACCCAGGGTCTTGGAGGCGGGCCCGTCGCGTCGGGTGCGGTCGCGCCGTCGAGTACCGCGCGCGTGGCGGATGCCCACGACTCCAGCGCCGCATTGCGCGCTGCGCGTGTACCGGTGTCGACGCGCTCGTCCGTCTCGTGCATGAAGGCGACGGCCGCGATGACCGGTGGATGCAGGCGCGTCGGGAGCAGGAGCCGGACCGTCAGATACTCCGCGGTCCTGAAGCGCCGTACGAACGTGCGCTGCTTGCCGTACGCGGCTCGCAGGCCCGGCTCGGTGATGCCGGCCTCGCGCAGCGTGCGGGTCCACGTGGGCATGTCGCGTTCCTTACTCAGCCGATGATTTCACGGTCGGAAGTGTCCTTGTGAAGGGTACGAGTTCGCCCGCTGAGCACGTGGGTGGCCGTTGGTCAGTCGGTCGGGTGGAGGCGAACTCCGCTGCAGGCGGGCCGCCTTGGTTGTCAGGTAGCGCTGCTCGGGGGTGCTGGTGGTGAGGGCTGCCGCCAGGCGGTAGTGGTGCGACGCCGCCGTCGGGTCTCCGGCCATCTCCAACAGGTGGGCCCGTACCGCCTGCATCCGGTGGTGGTCCGCGAAGACGCCGCCGTCGTCGGTGGTGCGGCGGTCGAGCAGCGCCAGGGCGGCGGCCGGACCGTCGACCATCGCGAGGGCGACCGCGCCGTTGAGCGTGACCAACGGATTGCCCGTCACGTGTTCGAGCACCTCGTAGAGAGCGTGGATCTGCGGCCAGTCGGTGTCCTGCGCGCGGACGGCGACGGCGTGAACGGCCGCGATGGCGGCCTGCAACCGGTACGCACCGGGCCGCCCTCGCTTCGCGTGCGTACCGGGCCGTCGTTCTTCCTTCCCCGACGTGCCGGTCCGTTCCTCCTTCGCGAACGTGCCGGTCAACAGCGCTGAACCCTCCTGGATCAAGCGGCGGTTCCAAAGTGTGCGGTCCTGGTCGGCCAAGGGGATCAGCTCGCCGTGCGGGGGGTGCGTGCCGGGCGGCGGGCCTCCGTCAGCAGCATCAGGGCCGGCAGCCCGGCCACCTCACCCTCGTCCGGCAGGAGTCGGTGCACCTGCCGGGCCAGCCGGACCGCCTCGCCCGACAGGTCCGCCCGGTGCAGCACCGGACCGCCCAAGGCGGTGTAGCCCTCGTTGAACAAGGAGGTACAGCACGCGCAGGACGGAGCCGAGCCGCGCGGGCCAGTCCGGCGCAGCAGGAACTTCGGCACGGGGACTCCTCGGTCTTCGGCGCGCCCGGTGTGGCGCACTCCCCCTAGGTCGTGTCCG
>NZ_JBSFZS010000524.1:0-1351 GCF_053600395.1 Streptomyces sp. NPDC005070
CCGTCGGCAGGACCACCAGCGCCGCCGCCGCGATCACGGTCACCAGGACGGCGAGCAGGGACGCGTCGGGCATGGTCGAACCTCCATAGAATGTGAATGCGAATTCACGTTCACATCGTGAGGGGGAGTGCACCAGTTGTCAAAAAGCCCTGTTGAGGGCCGCGCGGATACCATGCGGGACATGAGCGAGGAGCCGGAGCGCACAGCGGCCTACCGGGAACCCCAGCAGGCCCGTAGCGCCGCGACCCTGGCCCGCGTTCTGCGGGCGGCCGAGGAGATCGCCTCCACCTCCGGCCTGGAGGAGATGACGATCGCCGGTGTCGCCAAGCGCGCCGGCGTCGCCGTCGGGACGATCTACCGCCGCTTCGAGGACAAGGAACAGATGATCATCGCCCTGACCGAGAGGATGCTGGAGCGCCGCGAGGAGTACGTCGCCGAGCAACTGCGTGCGGCCCGGCCCTCGCTCTCAGGGGTCATGGACGCCTATGCGCACGCCCTGCTGCAGTCCTTCGCCGACAGCAGCAGCCTCTTCCCCGAGCTGCTGCGCACGCGCGGGAGCAGGTCACTGGAGCGCGGGGCCCGCACCATCACCGAACTCCACCGCCTCCTGCTCGAAGCAGCCAACCCCTACACCGACCAGATCCGCCGCTCCCAGCCCCGGCAGGCACTCGACACCGCGGCCCGCGCCATCCTCGGCGCCTGCTTCCACAACTCCGTACGCCCCGATGCCTTCACCGACGAAGCGGCCAGACGCCGGTACGCCGACGAGCTCGGCGACATGGCGATTGCCTACCTCCTCACCCCCGACCAGCGCCGCAACGCCGAGCTCTGAGCTCAACACGCTGCCGCACGGCGCTCACGCCGCAGAGGGTCACCTACGCCTCTTCTTCGTCGAGTTCGGCCGTGTCAGGGTCGCGGAGTGACCGCAGGACGCCGCGGTAACCGTCCCGCCCCCCGCGATGAGCTGCGGTCCTGCGGGGTACGGCGGCTGTCCGTCTCGACGGGGGCCGCGGTGTACGGGAGCGGGCGGCGGCGCGCCAGGCGAAGCCGGGCGGCAACGCGTTTGGGATGCGGTGCAGGGAATGGGCTCAGGTGATCGGGCCGGCCTGTGCTGTCTCCTGGCGGGCGAGGAGGCCGGAGGCGGTCACCGCTGCGGTGCGGCGCACCAGGTCGGTGAAGTCGATGCGCATGTCGGCCAGTGCCGGGTCGGAGGCGTAGGCGTTCTGCACCGCTTCCGAGGGGCGGCTGCAGGGCCAGGCCGTCATCGCCATGAGCAAGGTGGTCTCCACCAGGGCCACCGAGCCCTCCAGGCCGAGTTCGGGGAGGTGCCGTGCCGCGAAATGGACCAGTG
>NZ_JBSFZS010000525.1:0-1349 GCF_053600395.1 Streptomyces sp. NPDC005070
AAGTCGGCGTCCGTACGGTCCTGCAGATCGACGGGGGCCGGGCCCCCGGCGTTGGCGGGGCCCATGTGGGCGTAGTACGCGGGCACGTCGTCGAGTCCGGCGAGCAGGTCCGCGACGAACGCGTCGACGTCCTTGACCAGGGCCTCGTTGCCGGTGCGCTCGCGCCCGATGGTGGTCGCGTCGCCGTCGGCGGTCCCGGCGGAACAGAAGCTGCCGAAGCCGTGGGTGGGCAGGACGGCGGTGTCGTCGGGAAGCTCCGCCGCCAGCCGGTGCGCCGAGGCGTGCTGTGCCCGGGCGAGTGCCCCGGTCAGCCGCGGCTCCACCAGGTCGGGCCGGCCGACCGTGCCGATGAGCAGGGAGCCGCCGGTGAAGGCCGCGACGGCCCGTCCGTCCTCCTGGAGGACGTACGAGGTGTGGTGCGGGGTGTGGCCGGGCGTGGCCAGCGCCTCCAGGGTCAGTCCGGCGTCCACCCGCACCGTGTCCCCGTCGGCGACCGGCACCCGCTCGAACGCGACGCGGGCAGCGGCCGGGACCAGGTAGGCGGCCCCGGTGAGCCGCGCCAGCTCCAGGCCGCCGCTCACGTAGTCGTTGTGCAGATGCGTCTCGACGACGTACGCGATCCGGACGCCCCGCCGGGCCGCCGCGGTGATCACCCGCTCGATGTCCCTGGGCGGGTCGACGGCGACGGCGGTGTGCGGGCCGCCGGCCAGATAGCTCCGGTTGCCCAGGCCCGCCACCTCGATGGTGTCGACGAAGAACACGGCAGCACTCCTCTCCCGCGGGAAGCCCGAGGGCTTCGCGGCTCGGTTGAAAATTACCCCCGGGGGTATCTCCACCGTAGCAGAGGTACCCCCGGGGGTATCCGAGAGGTGTGGTCGGTGTGCCTCGGGTGCCGATCGGCGGCGCGGGCGGCGGGCGTTTCCGGCGGGCACGGGTGGCCGTCCGCCGTACCCGGACCCGAGCCGCCGGGGCCCACCTGGCCTTCTACCGGCGGGTCACCCCGTAGGGTCGGTCGACGGAAGGTCCATCCAGCGAAGGGCTTACTCACATGGCGCAGGAAGTACGGGGCGTGATCGCACCGGGCAAGGACGAGCCGGTGCGCGTCGAGACCATCGTCGTGCCCGATCCGGGGCCGGGCGAGGCCGTGGTGAAGATCCAGGCCTGCGGGGTCTGCCACACGGACCTGCACTACAAGCAGGGCGGCATCAACGACGACTTCCCGTTCCTGCTCGGCCACGAGGCGGCCGGAATCGTGGAGTCGGTCGGCGCCGGTGTCACGGAAGTGGCACCCGGCGACTTCGTCATCCTCAACTGGCGCGCGGTGTGCGGACAGTGCCGGGCGTGTCTGC
>NZ_JBSFZS010000526.1:0-1346 GCF_053600395.1 Streptomyces sp. NPDC005070
CCTCGCCGTACGCCTGATCACCCGCCGCTCGCGGGCCACCCTGCTGGAGCTCGAGCGGCGCTACCTGGAACCCGTCAATCCTGCACTCCCCGCGGTCCCGGCCACCTTCGTCTCGGGCATGAGCGACCCCATCGTCGACCTCGACAGCGCCCACCGGGTGTTCTCCGCGATCGCACCGGATCGCGGAACCATCATGAAACTGCCCACCGACAAGCACTACCTCTTCTTCACCGGCGTCAGCGCGGACCTGGTCGACTGGACCTCCACCCACACCCTGCTCCAGGGGCTCGACCGCGATGTCTGAGGCCGCTGTGCTCCACCGGGTGCGCCAGCCCATGCACGCCCGCTTCGACCACCCCGCGGCACGCCGCGCCGCCTCCGACAGCCTGGTCCTGCGGCTCACCTGTGAGGGTGTCAGCGGTATCGGCGAGTGCGCGCCCAGGACGTACGTGACCGGCGAGAGCACCGAGTCCGTCCTCGCGGCCCTGCGCCGGACGCCTCTGGAGCGGATCTTCGCACTCCTGCGCGGCGAGCCACCGGCCGAACTCCTCGAGCGGATGCGGCGCGAGGGCTTCGCGAAGGTCTTCGGGATCACCGGCGGGAACAACCTGCTGTGCCTGCTGGAGACGGCGGTCCTGGACCTGCTCGGCCGCCGGCTGGGGCTCGGCGCGGCGGAACTGATCGGAGGCGCGGCAGAACCGACGGGCCGCGCGAGTGAACTGCGCGGCGGCGCGGCAGAGTTGATGGGCGGCACCGGGCCGACTGCGGGCGGGGTGCCGCCCGCCGCCCCCCTGCCCGTCTCGCAGGTGCTGGACCTGAGCATCACCGTCGAGGAGTTCCTGGCCACCCGCGGTCCGTTCCACTTCGTCAAGATCAAGGCATCGGACGACATCGAGCGCGACGCCCGCAGCGTCCGAGCCGTGCGCGCGCACGTGGGTGACGGCGTGCCGGTCATGGTGGACGCGAACATGAGCTGGACCGAGACCACCGCGCTCCCCCACGCATGGCGGCTGCGGGACGCCGGGGCGGACTACGTGGAGGAGCCGCTGCCCAAGGGTTCCTGGGCCGCTCTGGGCGCCTTGCGCCGCCGGGCGGGGCTGAAGATCATGCTGGACGAGTCCCTGTGCACCCTCGAGGACGCCCGGACGGCGGTCGAAGCGCGGGCGTGCGACGCGTTCAACATCCGGGTCGCGAAGAACGGCGGCCCGCTGCCCGCGGCCCGTCTCATCGCCCTTGCCCGCCGGCACGGCATCGCGTTCCAGATCGGGCGGGAGTCCCCACAGGAGCCGCGACGGTCCGGGCAGGCGTGGCATACGGATTGCCCGGGTACGGCACGGCGACCGGGC
>NZ_JBSFZS010000527.1:0-1338 GCF_053600395.1 Streptomyces sp. NPDC005070
GCGGCAGCTGCCCGTCCACCTCGACAGTGTGTACCTGTCGGGATCAAGCAAGTCGGGGGAGATCTGCACCATCAGCAGCCGCTCGGTACGTCCTCCTTCCTCGTGTTCCACGAGGTGGCGGGCCTGGGCGAGTTCCTCCTCCAGCGACCACGCGCGCGCCCAGTCGCTCAGCCACCTGTGCAGCGCCCGGGCGCCGTGCTCGCCGTGTACGCGGCGAAACCGATCGTCGCCCGCGATCAGCAGTAGGAACGCCGCCGCGGGTGGCAGACCGGACGCGGGGACGTTCAGGCCCAGCAGATACAGGAACGTTGACCAAGCGGTGGTGCAGTGGCCGGGCAGGCCGTTGATGCGCCCGCCGGCTGCCCGGCGGCCCAGCGCCGACAGCGCGGGTGGTTCGAGATCGCCCAACAGCGCGCGCAGGATGTCCCAGTCGGCGTCCGGCAGTAGTTCCAGGGCCTGCCATTCGTCGGCGAGTTGGGGCAGCGCGCGGGCTGTCTCGGGATGTCCGGTCACGGTGGCCACCGCGTGTTCCAGCGCCCGCAGTCCGAACGGCTCGCTCAGACAGGTGTCGACGACGGCCCGCAGGGATTCCGGACCCGCGGCGCCGGTGACGGGGACGGGCCGGCGCAGGGTTTGCTCGAGTTCGTCGAGCCATACCGGCGTGGACCGCATGACGAACGGATCGTCGGTGAGGAGTTTCAGCAGCGCGGCGCGCAATCGCACTGTGTCGGATCCGGGCAGTCGCGGTGACCCGCTGGATTCGGACTGGTAGTAGAAGCCCATCACACCGGCCCCTCGTGGTCGGGGATCGGTGGAAGCGGGTCGTGCACGTAGCCGCCCAGTCGCTGCCCCAACGCGGTCACGAGGGCGGAGAGTACCTCCCGCACCTGCGGGTCCGTAACCTTCCCCGACGCCAAGCGGTTGCTGATCCACCGTCCCACTCCGGGATGGTCTCCCGCCGTCCCGTCTGGATACGGTGCTGGCAGCCAGTGCAACACGATGTTCGCGGCGGCCTCGTGGAGAACTTGGTCGTCCGGCACCAGTCCGATCAACAGCGGACGCCAGATGCCGACCAGGCCCAGGCCCACGAGCCGCGCCCGCTCCAGACTGGGGTGACGGCCGGTTGTGTCCAGATGCTGCAGCCAGGCTTGAGCCTCCTCCATGGCGTGCTGGTCGTGGTTCTCTCCAGCAAGCCGGCCCAGCCAACCGACGGCGGTGATGGCATGAGCGGACAGGGCCACCTCGATACGGCCGTGCCCCGAGTGAACGTACTGCACCGTTGTCGCGGCCGCCGCGGCCGAGCCCGCGACAGCGGTCACGAACTCCCTCGCCTCGGCC
>NZ_JBSFZS010000528.1:0-1335 GCF_053600395.1 Streptomyces sp. NPDC005070
GAGTTCCGGCGCAAGCGGCAGGTGCTCGTGGCGATGGACCTGGTGCGGTTCGCGGCGCTGCTGACGATCCCCGCCGCGTTTGCGCTCGGTGTGCTCACCTTCGTACAGCTCCTGCTCGTCTCGATCGTCGTCGCCGCGGCCGATATCGCCTTCCGTGCCGCCTCCGGCGCCTACCTGAAGACGCTGGTGGCGGCGGAGGACCTGCTGGTCGCGGGCGCCCGGTTCGAGTCGACGGCCTGGACCACCACGATCGTCGGACCACCGCTGGGCGGCGCGGCGGTCGGGCTGCTCGGTCCGGTGGCGACGGTGGTGGCCGACGGCCTCAGCTACCTGCTCTCCGCCCTGGGCATCCGCGCGGCGGGCGGGCACGAGCCGCGGCCCGAATGCCGGGAGGCCGCGCGTGTGCGGGCCACGGACCTGCTCGACGGCTGGCGGTACATCCTCGCCGACCCCACCCTGCGTCCGCTGTTCTTCAACACCGCCTTGTTCAACGGCCTGGTGATGGCCGCCCAGCCGCTGCTGGCCGTCCTGATGCTCGGCGGACTCGGGTTCACACCGTGGCAGTACGGCCTCGCCTTCGCCGCGCCCTCGATCGGCGGCCTGCTCGGATCACGGCTGGCCCGGCCCCTGGTCACCCGGTTCGGACGGCGTCAGGTCCTGGTCGCGTCCGGGGCACTGCGCGCCGTCTGGCCGCTCGGCCTGGCCTTCCTGGGGCCGGGCACCGGAGGGCTGCTGCTGGTGATGGGCGTGGAACTCGGGCTCATCTTCTGCTGCGGGGTCTTCAACCCCGTCTGCGCCACCTATCGCCTCGAACGCACCGCGACGGACCGGGTCGCCCGTACGCTGACCGCTTGGGCGGTGACGACCAAGGGCGCGACCGCGCTCCTGACCGCGTTGTGGGGCGTACTGGGCGCTCTGCTCGGCCCGCGCACGGCCATCGCCCTGGCCGGAGTGCTCCTGCTGGCGACCCCGCTGCTCCTCCCCCGGCACACCGGAGCCAAGTCTGCCGCCACGGAGGCGACACCGGGGCGCGTCTGAGCACCCGGCCGCTCCTCGGGCCGGCACACCCCGCAGGTGATCGACACTCCGGCCCCGGGCATCGGCTCAACCACGATCCCTGATGTAGCGGCCGATACAGCTGTTGGTGGTCGTACGGCCGCGTTCGGCGCAGAACGCGAGGGCCGCACTGCTGTCGGCGAACGGACCGGGCGCGTAGATCACCCAGTAGCCGGGGCGCAGGGGTGCGTAGTCGTCGCTGCGCAGGACAAGCGCTTCCGGCACGGCGATACGAATGTCCGCGAGATGCCGGTCGCGGGCCGCGGTACCCGAGGCGAT
>NZ_JBSFZS010000529.1:0-1332 GCF_053600395.1 Streptomyces sp. NPDC005070
ACGGGCCGGTCGGAGGCAGTCGGCACGTGACAGGACGGCTCTGAAGGGTTGCCCGCAGTACGCCACGATTCCGCTGTACAGCCACGTCTGGTGGGAGGACGTCGGAGAGGACGCTGTGACGTTCCTCGGCTCCTCGTCGTCCAACGTCTACACCTCAGCGGCTCAGGTTCCGTCCAGCGGCAGGCATGACCGCGGGCCCACTGTGCATCGCCGCGCAACCGGCCGGCGCTCCCGTAGTCATCACGGCGGCTCTTCCAGCAGATCGAGTCTCCGATGGGCCCAGCGCGCGAAGAGCGTAGCTGTCTGTGAACCGGTCGACACCGTCCTCCTTTCGTGGATCGGCCATGTCTTCGCGTTCCCGCCCACCTTGCCACCAGCCCATTCCACCCCCGCTCGGTCCGTCCCAGACTGACGTCGCCGGCGCCGCTGCCGGATCGATGAAAGGTCCATCACGATGCCCACATTCAGCGACGGGATCTCCGAGACCGAACTCCCCACGGACACCATCGTCACGACCGATGTCGTAGTCGTCGGTTCAGGTCCTGCAGGCGCCTCTGCCGCGCTCCTGCTGTCGACACTCGGCGTCGACACGGTCATGATCACGAAGTACCGGTGGACGGCCAACACACCGCGCGCGCACATCACGAACCAGCGGTCCATGGAGGTCTTTCGCGACCTCGGCATCGAAAAGCAGGTGCTGGCCGATGCCACCGAGCACGCTCTGGTCGGTGACACCGTCTTCTGCACCAGCATCGCGGGCGAAGAGATCGGTCGCATTCACACCTGGGGCACGCGTCCGGACCGCGAGGCCGACTACCGCCTCGCGTCTCCCTGCCTGACCGTCGACATCCCGCAGACCTACCTGGAACCGATACTGGTGCGCAACGCGACGCAGCGTGGCGCTCAGACCAGGTTCTCCACCGAGTACCTCTCCCACGTCCAGGACGGCGAGGGCGTCACCGTTCAGGTGCTGGACCGGCTCACGGGCCAGGAGTACAGCATCCGCGCCAAGTACCTGATCGGCGCCGATGGTGCCCGCTCGAAGGTCGCCGCGGACATCGGGCTCCCCTTCGAGGGCGCGATGGACATCGCGGGATCGATGAACATCACGTTCAAGGCCGACATCAGCCGCTTCGTCGAACACCGGCCGTCCGTCCTGTACTGGGTCATCCAGCCGGGCTCCAACACGGGCGGCATCGGCGCCGGACTCGTGCGTATGGTGCGCCCCTGGAACGAATGGCTCATCGTGTGGGGCTACGACATCTCCGAGGAACCACCGGTCATCGACGAAGCCGCCGCCGTACAGATCGTGCGCAACCTGCTGGGCGCGCC
>NZ_JBSFZS010000530.1:0-1327 GCF_053600395.1 Streptomyces sp. NPDC005070
GTCAGCAACACATGCCACGTTCTCCTCACCGGACCTTACCGAGCAAGGTTGAAAACTTCGATCGAGATATGCCGGGGCCGCTCCGGTGAATGCGGGTGCTTCGTAGCGCTGCTTTCGCTGCGACTTACGCTGCTTCGCTGCGGCGACGCTCTTCGGGGGCTATCGAGGGTCGGCGACGATGACGTTGTATGTGAGCGTCCACGGCTGGTACCCCTCGCGATGGCACCGAACCCAGAGCCGGACCGGAGCGCCCTCATATCGGTCACGCCAAGATGCTCGGTCGACCCAGGACGGAGGGAAGGAGGGCTCCACCGCCCGCTTCAACCAGTCGCCCAGCTCCAGTGGGACGGCAGGGGACAGGCGCCCGTCGCTGGTCGCGCGGTCGATGCCCGGACAGAAGCGGTACGGTCCCCAGATGGTCGCGGCGTTCTCCCGCTCTTCTGTGCCGGAAAGGCCTACGCCGTGGGTATATCCGTCGTTGCGGATCTCGATCTCTACCGAGTCGAGGCGCTCCAGGGCGGGCGGTCCCTCGAACGTCAGCAGCAGGTTTGCCTGTTCGCTGCCTGCTCCACGGCGTGTGATCGTGATGTCGAACTGCGGGGTCATCTCGTGGTGCCAGCGCTCCCGTTCGACCTCCGCCACCGAGTCGGCAGTAGCGTTCGCCCGCTCTGCGGCCCGGTTGGACTCGTGGGCGGCTTTGTTGGCTGTGCGGGAGATCAGGAGGGCGATCCCCGCCGTGATGAGACCGCCGGCTGCTGAGGCTGCGCTGAGGGCATCTGCCCAGGACACATCTGCCATAGCCGGGCACGCTATCCGGTCCCGCCGGGCGCATGCACACCGCACCCCGGTACGAGAACCCAGCACTACCGGCTGTGGTGCCGCCGTTGTTCGGGGCCTGGAGTAGGACTGGGGGGTGGAGGCCCGTTGTGCGGGCGCGGCGGTGCGGTCGGGCCACGTTTGATGGTGGTGGAACTACTACGGGCCGCAGAAGTGCGGACGTCAGGTAGAGCGGTAGATGCTGACGGCCACAGGGCGCTTCCGAGGACCGATCCGGGCTCCGACATGATGTGCCTCCATTGATCCCTAATGGCATGGCAACTTCGCCATCTAGCAGGTGCTTTGACTCTGGCAGACACATGCCGCAGCAGCTGCAGCATCTACGGCAGACGGTCAGGTTGGCTGCTCGCGCCGTTCAGGTTGCTTCGCTCTCCAGGGCGCCGGCGAGGTCGGCACGCGACGGGGTGAACGTCGCCTGTCGCGGCCTGGCCCGCGGGGAGTGGTGTCAGTCGGTGCTGCCGGGAGCGTTCGTGGGCCGTGCGCCGTCCCA
>NZ_JBSFZS010000531.1:0-1326 GCF_053600395.1 Streptomyces sp. NPDC005070
TACTCCGTAGCCTCCTAGGCCAACCAGGGGAAGCGTCACGATCAGCATGATCATTTCTAGGCCGTGTTGCGCTGTGAACCCCAGGGCGGCGGACGTACCGCGACACCGGTCCGATCGCCGCGGTGGTGGTCGACTGCGTGGATCCGCGGGCCATGGCCCGGTTCTGGGGTGAGGCGACGGACTGGACCCTGCACGAGGTGGCCGACGATCACGCGACCCTGCGGTCGGCCAAGGGTGTCGGCCCGTATCTCGAACTCCTCCGCACCCCCGGCGCGAAGACCGTGCCGGACCGCGTCCACATCGACCTGCTGCCGTACCCCGGCGACGACAAAGAAGCGGAGGTGGCCCGGCTGCGGGCCCTCGGCGCCACCGATCTCGACATCGGCCAGGGAGATGTGCCGTGGACGGTCCTCACCGACCCGGAGGGCCACGAGTTCTGCGTGCTCAGCCTGCCCTGAGGCGGCGCGGCCGGGCGTGGCGACGAGGCCCGCTACGCCCCGTCCAGCTTGCCCAGTTGCGCCCTCACCACCGTGTCCGGCACGGTGGCCGGGGCCTTGCCCCAGGGGCGGCTCGGGTTGCTGTAGGTGAAGAACATGGCGACCGTCGCCCCCTTACGGACGGCGACCACGGCGCAGGGGACCCGGACGGGCTTGTCGTTCTCGTCGACGGCCGCGAGTTGGGTGAGCCTCACGGAGACAGACTCGTCGCCGTAGCCGGGGTCGGGTCGGAGCTCGACCGCGTCGTAACGGAAGTCGACCTGGACGTCCTTGAAGGTCGCGCACTCCTTCGCGGCGGTACGCAGCTCACCGATCACCTGAGAGGCGGTTTCGGCCGTGTACGAGGACAGGCTCAGGGTGATTCCGGGGCCGGCCTTCTTCAGGGTGAGACTCCGGCCGGTGCGCGCGCCGGCGGCGTGGACGGAGCCCGTGCCCACGGCGTGGACGAGGGGTGAGCACGCGGCGGGATCGGCCGTTCTGTGGGCCGCTCGGGTCGCCGTGGGAGCCTGCGCCACTTCATAGCCGTCGAGGTCGGTGCCCGCGACGGCCGCGTGCTCCAGCTCCGTCTCGCTGAGAGCCTTGGCCGGGGCGACCGACGCGGTCCGCTCCGATGCCGGCTCCCCGGAGGATCCCTCCCCCGATCCGCATCCTGCGAGGCACGGAAGGACGGCCATGAGCATGGTGACAGCGGCCCCGGCCCGTGATCGGTGCATGGTTGATTCTCCGTCTGTCGGCGCCCTCGACGCGATCGGCGCGGGCGACATCGTCCGCGCCATCGGCACACCGGTCACCGCCATGGGCCTACGGAGCTGGACGGGTAAGCACCTGG
>NZ_JBSFZS010000532.1:0-1317 GCF_053600395.1 Streptomyces sp. NPDC005070
CAGGCGACCAGTGCCGCGGCCAGCGGCCGTACCGTGGCGTGGTCTTGGTGGATGAGCAGTTCCCGTGCCGCGTGCGCGGCACGCCACCGGATCTCACGCCGGGGGTGGCCGAAGGCGCTCCACAGCAGCACGGGCAGCGGACTCTCGTCCGGCTCGGGATGTGTCGGGGTGGTGGCAGGGTAGGGGGCGAGAAGGCCGGTGAGGGCGTCGGCTGCGGCAGCGGGTTCGCACAGGCGACCGAGCACAACGGCGACGGTCTGCCAGCCGAAGGCGGTCAGCCGTGTTTGCGCACTCGGCAGTGCTCGCAGGATCGCGCTGCGGATCGTGGCGTCGTCGCCGAGGCTGAGCAACTGCCGTGCCAGGCGTGGGGGATCGTACGTCCTAACCAGGTCAGGCAGATGCTCTGCGAGGAGGGCGGTCGCAGTGGTCTTGGCCCACGTTTCGACGCCTGGCCAATGACGCCACTGCTCGACGAGGCCGGCCAGGGCCTCGATCACGGCTGGCGCGTTGGTGGAGGCCAGTGAAGCGGCTGCGTCGAGGGCAGACAGCCGCTCGGTCATCGGTGCGGCTTCGATGACCCTGGTGAGGTGCTGCACCAGCGAGCGACTGTACAGCGCAGCTGTTCCCGTAGCTTCGACGTCCGAGGCGAGCGTGCGCCAACTGGCCGCGGACACCGACGCCGCAGGCGCCCCCGTGCCCGGGGAGTCCTCGGTGTCCCCGATCCAGGTGGCCGAGCCCCCCTGTGATTCATCAGCTCGGCCCGGCGGAGTCAGAGCGATGACCGGTTCGAGCATCGGCTGAACGGCTGCCGCCTGGTCGAGGGAGCGTGCCGCGTCGACGAGCCGCGAAGCGAGCCGGGGTTGCGATCGAACGGGGACTCGGAGCCGCAGCCACGTGGCGGCGCGGACCAGAGCTGTCCGAGTGTCCGCCCGGCTGCTGGCTGGCCCTGCGGAGGCGAGGTGCCGCGTCACGGTGATCTGGAAGGCGAGGCGCCGCGCGTTGTTGTCGATCAGGTGGTCGAGGGCGAGTGCTTGCCCGCCAGGCAGCGCTCCGGTGGTGACGGCTCCTTCGAGTGCGGCTGGCAAAGCTTGCGCGAGTGCGATCCGGTCCTCGTCGTCCCAGCGGCTCGCCGTGGCCAGACCGAGGCCGCAGTCGAGGCTGGCCGTGGCCTTCAGCACCTCCTCGTAGGGGATGACACTGGCGTCGGTGACGTGCGGGGTGACGGCTTCCACGGCCGCGATTAGACGCGAGGCCGTGACGGCGCGGTCCGTCGCGGACAGATCGGCGCGCTGCGCCAGGTCGGCGTAGACGCTGAGC
>NZ_JBSFZS010000533.1:0-1296 GCF_053600395.1 Streptomyces sp. NPDC005070
CTCACTTGTGTCCCTGCAATCCGCTGCCTACGCGGCTCGCGTGTCCATGGCTGACTCCGTCCGAGCGAGCGGGCCTGTTCGCGACTGGACCGACGCCCGATCCGGTTGATCCGGCCGGTGTACTCCGCGCGCAGATATCGGGAGCTGACGTGTTTTCAGAGGTCCGGAAGGGGTTAGCTTTGAGGAGACGTTGACACTCGGTTGCTCAGCGAGCAATTCGAGTCCTAATCCGCAGCTTCGTTAGCAATGACTTACGAGCAGTAGCGGTCGGTTGTATGGCATTTCTGTCGGCTTGCGGGTCGCCGGTTCGACACGATGGTTCGGCGGTGGCGGCGAGCAGGGCGGTGTCGTCGTCGACCTGGTCGGGGGTGTTCAGCAGCTCCAGGGCCCGTTCGGTGATCTGCTGGGGGTCGGTGCGGGCGGCGGCGGGCAGCGCGCCGCAGGTCTGGCACAGGGCCGCCAGGCAGTCGTCCAGGGACAGTGCCCGGTTTTCCACCAGGCCGTCGGTGTACAGCAGCAGGCTGGTGCCGGGCGGGAACGCCACCTCGCGGTCGGCTGGGGTGCTGCCCAGTCCCAGCGGCAGCGCCGGGGGCAGCTCCAGGTAGGCGGTGTCGGCGGCTACCAGCAGGGGCGGCAGGTGCCCGCTGGCGGCGTAGCGCAGGCGGTGGCGGTGTGGGTTGTAGACCGCGTACAGGCAGGTGGCGAAGCGTTCGGTGGCGAGCGACTGCAGGTAGGCGTCCAGCCTGGCCAGCACCTGGGCCGGGCCGGCGCCCTCCATCGCGAGGCTGTGCAGGGCGGAGCGGAGTTGGCCCATCACGGTGGCGGCTCCCACGTCGTGGCCCATGACGTCGCCGATGGCCAGCCCCACGGCACCGTCGGGCAGTGCGAGCACGTCGTACCAGTCGCCGCCGACCTCGGCGCCGCGGTTGCTGGCCCGGTAGTGGGTGGCCAGGCGCACCCCGGGCACCTGGGGCAAGCGGTGGGGCAGCAGGGCGCGCTGCAGGGTCAGGGCGAGGCGGCGCTCGTTGTGGTAGCGGGTGGCGTTGACGTAGGCCATGGCCAGGCGGTGGGCGAGGTTCTCCAGATACTTGTGTTCGACCGCTGAGTAGTCGGTGTGCCGGACCAGTACCAAGGCCCCCAGTGTCTGGTCGTGGGCGTGCAGCGGCAGGGCCAGCACGGCGGCGGGCGCCGGGTGCGGGCCGGTGCACGAGTAGAGGTTGCCGATGCCCTCGTGGTCGGAGAGGAACGCGATCCGCCCGTCGACGAACATCGGGCAGGCGAGATGGCCGCCGAGTT
>NZ_JBSFZS010000535.1:0-1288 GCF_053600395.1 Streptomyces sp. NPDC005070
GTCGAGGAGGTTGTCGTCCGAAACCACTCGCAGACCGTGTTCGGCGAGGAGCGCGGCCAACTGTCGCGGCCTCCACAGCGAGCGCCACGGCTCGCCGGATGTGACGGAACTGCCGAGGACGCGTGTCAGGAGCCGGCCTGCGGCCGCCCTCGCGGATGGGGCCTGGTAGTTGACGACGAGCGTACTGCCCGGAGCCGTCCGGGCTGCGACAGAGGCCGCCGTGGCGCGTACCTCGTCGCGTGTGAGGTAGGGGACCACGCCCTCCCACAGCCATGTCGTAGGCGCGGACGGGTCGTGCCCCGCGGCGTCCAACGCTGTCCCGAGGTCGTCGACGGCGAAGTCGACCGGTGTGAACCGCACCGACCGGGCGAGGGCTGCCGACTGCGCCGGGAGGCGGGTCTGCTTGTCCCGCTGGGAGGCCGGATGGTCGACCTCCCACACATCGGTCCGCGCGAGCTCGGGCATACGCCAGGCTCGAGTGTCCAGACCGGCGCCGAGGATCACGAGCTGGTCCCTCACCTGTGCGCGCAGTGCCTCGTCGATGGCCAGGGTGCGTGGCACGACCACTTCCGCGCACGCCCGTACGCTCTCGTAGACAGTGCGCTCCTTCCAGCCCGTCGGGGGAGTGCCCGCGCGGACCTGGTCCACGGGGATACGTTCCTCGGCCCGCAGCAGCTGCTCCGCCATCGGATCAGCGAACCGGCCCTCCGCGGCCCGCCCGTTCGCGGCTGCCCTCCCCTGGCAGACCAGTACCGCTGTTCGACTGGCCGTACGCTCGCTCATGGGGTCACTCTTACCGTTCGGACGCTGCCCTGGCCTGAGGAAGAGGCCCTTGTGGCCCTTGTGCCAGCAGCGTCACAAGCGTTGGCATACCCTCGGGCCGCGATCGGCGGGGAAGCCGGACTGTCGCCTGAACGACGGCGGTCCCGCGCAGGGGCTGCACGTTCGAGCAGGAGCTGATGGTCCGAGGTGGCCAGGGCGAGCTGCCGCGCGGTCGGTGTCACCCCCGGATTATGGCGCCCCTCCCAGGCGTCACCACCGCCGGACTTGTGGCCACGAGGCGCGTCGGCGCCCCACGGGCCGGGACGGGATGAGGGCCGGCGCATGCCGCCTCGTACCCTGTGAGCATGCTGAACCTTGATCACATTCACCTGCGCCCCGTCACCGAGAGAGACTTGGACCAGCTCGAACGCCTTCATGAAGATCCCGCCGAAGCCGGAGACCACGGCTTCTTCGGATTCCGTAATCCAGGGCAACTCCGACGGCAGTGGGCTGACGGATTCCTGTC
>NZ_JBSFZS010000536.1:0-1286 GCF_053600395.1 Streptomyces sp. NPDC005070
CAGTTCACCAGTGAACTGAGGAGGTCGTGCGGGGTGGCAGACATGGCAGAGCCGGTACGTGGGGGGCGCAATCCCGCCTTTGCCCGCCAGGTCCCAGTGGCCCAGCCATCGAGCGTGCTGCTGGGCACCCGCCCGGTAGACTTCGAAGACGACGCGGCCATTCTCGAACTGTGCAACCGGACCGACGTCCTCCAGCAGTGCGGCTATGGCCACGGTGGGGCGAATGCCTACGTCGCGGAGAACGCGATGGCCTTCACCGCCGACACCGACCGGGTAGCCGACCGCTCACCACCGGGTTCACCATCGACTATGTCCGGCCCGCCGACGGCGAGATGGTTCAGGCGCGGGCCGGGGTGGTACGTGCCGGCCGCTCGCTCTGACCACCGGTCCAGCGTGGTCCAGAACCGGGAACCGAACTCCGAGGGGTGCGCCACCGTCGTTGCGCACCCGAGCATCGCGCTGGTCAAGTACCAGGGCGCGACGAGCCGCTTCGCTGGTGCCAACCGACAGCCCGTCACTTCCCCCCAGATATCCTCCCCACGACCACCCGCATGCGGCCCGCTCCCAAGACGCTGCATGGCGAAGTCACCATCGGCAGCATGCCCACGCATTGGCGAGGTGCGGCGGTGGGCCACGTGCACGGCCAAGACGACCAAAGACACACCCTTGGGCCGTGCCTCACCCGTGGCAGCCCGCAGCCCGATCCCGTCCCCTTTTGGCACCTCACACACCCCCTTCAGGAGCACACATGCCTACCCTCGACCGTCATGACTCCGTCTTCGTGCTGAACCTCGGAGACGACGAGAACCGCTTTCACCCGGACTGGCTCGCGTCCGTCAACGCCGCCCTGGACGAGGTGGAGAAGGCCGATGCCCCCCGGGCGTTGGTGACCGCCGCGACGGGCAAGTTCTTCTCCAACGGCCTGGACCTGGAATGGCTGACCGCCCACGCCGACCAGTACGCCGCCTACGTCGACACCGTCCACGCGCTGTTCGCCCGCGTGCTCGCCCTGCCCATGATCACCGTCGCGGCCCTCCAGGGACACACCTTCGCCGCCGGCGCCATGCTCTCTCTCGCGCACGACTTCCGGGTCATGCGGGCCGACCGCGGCTTCTGGTGTCTGCCCGAGTCCGACATCAAGATCCCCTTCACCCCCGGCATGTCCGCCCTGATCCAGTCCCGCCTGGCGCCCCAGACCGCCCACGAAGCCATGGTCGCCGGCCGGCGATACGGCGGCACCGACGCCGCGACCGCGGGCATCGTCGACCACGCCGTGGCCGAGGACG
>NZ_JBSFZS010000537.1:0-1270 GCF_053600395.1 Streptomyces sp. NPDC005070
ATCGCGCCGGAGAAGCTGCACGGAGCGATGGCCCTGGTCAGCGGCACGCTCGCGTTCGGCAGCGGGCTCGCCCTGGTCGGTGCGGGCCTCCTCACCCAGGGCTCGCACCCCGACTACCACCGGCCCTTCTGGCTGGCCGTCGTGCTCGCGGTGGTGGCCCTGGTCGGCGTGCTGTTCATGGTGCCCGCTTCCCGGACGAAGACGGGTGGACGCACGGACTGGCTGGGTGCGCTGACCCTCGGCCTGCTGCTGGTGCTCCTCCTGCTGCCCATCTCGCAGGGACACGAGTGGGGCTGGACGTCCGGCCGGACGCTCGGCGCGTTCGCCGGTGCGGTCGTCATGGCGGGTGTGTGGGTGTTCACCGAGAACCGGGTCAAGGAACCGATGGTGGACATGAAGATGTTCGTCCACCGGCCCGTTCTCTTCACCAACCTGGCGGGGCTGCTGCTGGGCTTCGCGATGTTCACCCAGTTCATCGGCGTCTCGTACCTCGTGCAGATGCCCGACGATCTGGTCGGTTACGGCTTCGGCGCCTCGGTGCTCGCCGCCTCCGTCGTCTATCTGCTGCCGACCACGCTTGTCTCCCTGGTGGGCGCCCAGTTCGGCGGGGTGCTCGTGCGCAGGCTCGGCGCACGCGTCACGCTGGCCGCCGGGGCCTGCTTCGGGGTGCTCGGCTTCGCCTGGCTGACCGCCGCCCATGACACCAGCGCCTCCGTCATCAGCGCGGGCATGCTCATCGGTCTGGCGATCAGCTTCGGCTACGCCTCCATGCCCGCCCTGATCGTCGCCGGCGTCCCGGCCCACCAGACCGGTATCGCCAACGGCATCAACTCCATCTCCCGTTCGGTCGGCAGCGCCGTCGCGAGCGCGGTGATCACCTCGCTCCTGGCGTCGAAGTCCGTACCGCTGCCGGCCGGCATGCCTACCCTCCCCCAGGAGAGCCAGTTCACGTTGAGCTTCGCCATCGCCGGCGGGGCGTTCGTCCTGGTCGTCGTCGTCGCCCTGCTCGGACTCAAGGCGGCCCACGCGCCGCGCACTCCTGTGGTGCGCAAGGGGGCCGCCCCCGAGACCCCGGAACTCGTGAAGACCGGGTCCGAGACCGCGTCCGTGTGATCGGGTCCGTCCCTGCTCGACACCCCGAGTGCATCGGCCTGTTCGGCCGCGCTCAACACCCCGAGTAGATCGGCCTGCCGGTCAGGCCGGTGCCCTGCGCCTCGGCGTGGCCCGCGCGCTGAACGAGGCCGACGTGGACAACAACCGCGGCGCCCTC
>NZ_JBSFZS010000538.1:0-1270 GCF_053600395.1 Streptomyces sp. NPDC005070
GTGACGGGGAGACTCTTCGCTGCACGGCGGTCGGGACGCTCGGCGACCTCGTCGCCCGTATCCGCGACCCCGAATCCCGCACCCCCGCCGCCCAGCCCGCCGCTCTGAACGCCACACTGCGCGACTATCAAAAGCGGGGCCTGGCCTGGCTGGCCGAAATGTGCGAGCTCGGTCTCGGTGGCTGTCTCGCCGACGACATGGGCCTGGGCAAGACCATCACCCTGCTCGCCCTGCACCTGCACCGCCAGACCGCCCCCGCCACCGCGGGCCCAACGCTCGTCGTCTGCCCTGCCTCGCTGCTCGGCAACTGGCAGCGCGAGGCAACCCGGTTCGCGCCGGCCACGCCGGTGCGCCGGTACCACGGGGGCGACCGCCACCTCGACGACCTGACCCAAGACGAGATCGTCCTGGTCACCTACGGAGTACTGCGCCGCGACCGCGCAGTACTGGCCGAGAACGCCTGGTCGCTGATCGCCGCCGACGAGGCCCAACACGTCAAGAACCCCTACGCCGTCACCGCCCGCGAGCTGCGCGCCCTGCCCGCCCGCGCCCGCGTCGCCCTCACCGGCACTCCGGTGGAGAACAACCTCTCCGAACTGTGGGCGCTCCTGGACTGGACCACACCCGGACTCCTCGGCCCGCTCACCGTCTTCCGCGACCGCCACGCCCGCGCGATCGAGACGGGGGAGGACCCGCAGGCCGCCGAACGACTGTCCCGTCTGGTCCGCCCGTTCCTGCTGCGCCGCAGAAAGTCCGACCCGGGCATCGCCCCCGAACTGCCCGCCAAGACCGAGACCGACCGTGTCGTACCGCTCACCGCCGAACAGGCAAGCCTGTACGAGGCGGTGGTCCGCGAAACCATGGCGAAGATCGCGGAAGTTGAAGGCATCGCCCGACGCGGCCTGGTCCTCAAGCTCCTCACCTCGCTGAAGCAGATCTGCAACCACCCCGCCCATTACCTGAAGGAGCACAGCCTGCGCCAGTCCACCCCTCTGCACGGCCGCTCCGGCAAATTGGCACTGCTCGACGAACTGGTCGACACCATCACCGCCGAAGGCGAGTCGGTGCTGGTCTTCACCCAGTACAAGCAGATGGCGACCCTGCTGGAGAGGCACCTCGCGGAACGAGGAGTCGCGACGCTCTTCCTGCATGGCGCCACACCCGTCACCGCACGCGAGGAGATGGTGGACCGCTTCCAGCGCGGCGACGTGCCGGTGTTCCTGCTCTCCCTGAAGGCCGCGGGCACCGGCCTCAACCTCACCCGCGCCAC
>NZ_JBSFZS010000539.1:0-1265 GCF_053600395.1 Streptomyces sp. NPDC005070
GCGCCGTGGACATCGCCGTCAACCGCGCCTACACCCACCAGGTCGCCTGGGAGGCCGACCAGCCGCACACCGACCGCAAGACCCTGCACGCCAAGGCCTCCACCGCCAAGCTCGCCGCCAGCGAGGCGGCCGGCCGGGTCGCCGACCGGTGCCTGCAGATCTTCGGCGGCCGCGGCTACGACCGCTCCTACCCCGTCGAGCGCATCTACCGGGAGCTGCGCGTCGACCGCATCTGGGAGGGCACCTCCGAGATCCAGCGGCTGATCATCGCCAACGAGCTCATCAAGCGCGGCACCGGCGCGCTGGCTCTCCCCACGCACTGACCCCGCCCACGCCAGACCACCACACAGCGAGGACTTCCATGGACTTCCGCCTCACCCCGCGCCAGGCACAGCTCAAGGCCGACGCGCGTGCCCTCACCGACTTCATCGCCGCCTACGAGAACCGGTGCGAGGAGGACAACGGGCTGCCCGCGAGCGCGCACGCCGAGATCCGCGACGCGGTCCTGGACGCGGGCCTCCAGGCCGTCAACATGCCTGCCGAATGGGGCGGCACGGGCCTCACCATCGCCGAACAGGTCACCGTCCAGGAGGAGTTGGGCCGACTGACAGGCGCCCTGTGGGACATGGTCTGGCGGCCCGCGAACGCGCTGCGGTTCTGCACGCCCGAGCAGCGCGAGCGTTTCCTGGTCCCGGTCATCAGGGGTGAGCGCCGGGACTGCTACGCGGTCACCGAGCGCGGCGCCGGGTCGGACCCGCAGAACATCGCCACCACGGCGACGAAGAACGACCGGGGGTGGGTGCTCAACGGGGAGAAGTGGTTCGTGACGGTCGGCGACCACGCCGACTTCATGATCGTCCTCGCGGCGGCGGGTCCGGAGCGCGCCCCGACGCTGTTTCTGGTCGACAAGGACACCCCGGGCATCGAGATGACACGCGTGCCGCGCTTCATGCACACCTTCGTCTACGAGCACCCCGAGTTCACCTTCACCGACGTCCAGGTCGACGAGGACGCCGTGCTCGGCGGCATCGGCGAGGGATACGACATCACCCGCTCCTGGTTCACCGAGGAGCGCCTGATGATCGCGGCCCGTACCACCGGCGCGGCCGAGCGGGCCCTGGAACTGTCCCGTGACTGGGCCGTGGAGCGCGAGCAGTTCGGCGCGCCGATCGCCACGTACCAGTTGGTCCAGGGCATGCTCGCGGACTGTGCCGTGGACATCGCCGTCAACCGCGCCTACACCCATCAGGTCGCCTGGGAGGCCG
>NZ_JBSFZS010000540.1:0-1264 GCF_053600395.1 Streptomyces sp. NPDC005070
GTGACCACCAGCAGGATGTCGTCCCAGTGCTCGGCCTGCGAGGGCGGTGTGGCCCGCGAGAGGGCACGCAGATAGCCGTCCGCGGCCAGCCGCGCCACGGACCCCAGTCGACGCCGGTCGGCGTCTCGTTCTGGGTCCACCACTTGGCCTTCCAGTTGTGGTGGTTGTACGAGGCCTCGTTGCCCGCGGTGTAGACCGTGGCCGCGTTCCAGGCCGCCTTGCAGCCGCCGCCCGGGGTGGGGGTCGGCGTCGGTGTCGGGGTGGGCGTCGGAGTGGGGGTGCCGGTGGGCGGGGTCGCGCCGGCGAACTTCACCGAGTACTTCGCGAAGTCCCAGGAGTTCTGGGTCACGCTGGAGCAAGTGCCCGACGTACGGCCGCCGTTGTCGGCCGGGGAGCACTGGCGGTCGCGGTTCAGGGACCAGAAGGTGAAGCGGTCCATGGCGTGGCTCGTGGCGAAGTCCAGCACCGTCTGGAAGTCGGCCTGGGAGAAGTACTCGCCGGTGTCGCTGCGGCCGTTCATGCCCGAGAAGCCCTCATGGGCGTACGCGGTCGCCTGGTCCCAGCCGAAGGTCGACTGGAGGATCGTGTTGAAGTTGGCGAGCGCGCCGGTCTGGGACGCGGCGCCGTTGAAGCCGCCGTCGAACGGCATGATGGAGAAGTTGTTCGGGGTGAAGCCCTGCGACTTCGCCTCCAGCAGCATCTGCTTGCCGAACCAGCCGGTTCCGTCGGCCGTTCCCGCCGTGGTGACGGACACGTACAGGCCCGGGTTGTTCTGCTGGAGGATCTTGGCGGCGCCGATCTCGTTCTTGATGGCCGCCGTGTTCTCGTACTCCGGCTCCTCGAGGTCGAAGTCGATCGCGTGCAGGCCGTACTTGGTGATGACCTGCTGGTACGCGGCGGCGGTGGCGGCCGCGTCCGAGCAGGCCTGGCCGAGCTTGGTGCCGCCGTAGCCGCCGATCGAGACGGAGACGTCGCCGCCCTTGGCGCGGATGGCGTTGACGACCGACTGCACGGCGGTGTCCGAGGACACCGCTGCTGTTCCATCCCAAGTCGGCGTGCAGCCGCCGCCGTTGGGAGCGAGGATGAAGGCGAGCTGGAAGGCCTTGAGGCCGGTCGCGTCCATGATGGCGCCCGCGTCCGGCGGGTCGTTGTCGAGCGGCATCAGGTAGGGGGCGGCGGCGTACCCGCCCTCCCCCAGTCCGTCACCCCGGCCCGCTGGCTCGCCGCCAAACTGGCGGTGCCCGCGCTCTTCGTCACCGTCGGC
>NZ_JBSFZS010000541.1:0-1258 GCF_053600395.1 Streptomyces sp. NPDC005070
GGACGGCGAGGACGACCACGAGCTCGCGAGCCTGTACGCCGAGCTCCACGCCTTCCAGAAGCGGCTGCCCTGGTCCCGGGAGGCGCACCCCGGATGGGAGGCGGAGAAGGAGCGTGGGCGACAGGAGCGGTCCGGGCGCGAGCAGACCGACGGCTGGACCGACGCGGAGGGCGCGGAGTATGGCCGGCTGATGAACGAGATCCGGCGGGTGGCCGCGATCGTCCAGTGCCGCCCGTGGTGGACGCTCTGCAAGGCCAACGGGATCATCGGACCTGCCATGGTCGACGCCCACCAGGCCCTCAAGCACGCCCCGGCCGCTGCCTGAACCCCGCCCTGTACGGCCCGCCAGCCTATTCGCGGTCGCCGTCCTGGTCTCCGTCACCGTCGTCTTCTGGGTGGCCAACGCGGTCGAGTGCCGAGCGGGCCATAACCATTGCCGCTGCGGCGAGCGGAGTGTATTCCAGCGCCTTACCCAAGACGGCGTCCGCGGTGTCGCTCGTGAACGCCATCGTCATCGCGCTGATGAGGACGAAGGCCCCGCAGAACCAGATGAACGCGGCCCTCATCGCCTTCGGCGACAGGACGTCAGCGTCGGAGGAGACGAACAGGCGGGCCATCTCCTCGAAGTGGGCGACCGTCTCATCCGGCACGTCGTCCACGGCGCTGCCGGACTCGACAGTCTCATACGCCCCCTCCAGCACCTGGGCCACGGAGGTCTGAGCCTGATCGCCGAGCGCTCTCCACGCCGCCAGGTCGCCCAGCAGGCGGTCCAGTCCCGTGGTGTCGAAGGTCGGGACGATGCGGGAGGTCTCCACCCACTGCTGTCGCAGGGTCCGCCCGTAGAACCGGACCGCCCGATTTACCAGGGCGCGCTGAGTAGCACTCAGGGTGGTTGCGGCGGCGAGTTGCTGGTACATGCGCGCGTTCGCCTGGAGGTGACGCTGATACTCGGTCCCGATGGCAGCGGCACTCTGAGCGGACCGTCCGACGGGGCCGTTCATCAAGGTGGCGGCATCCCGAGCGGCCCGTCCGACAGGGCCGTTCATCAAGGCATCTGCATCCCGAGCGGCCTGTGCGGCGGGGCCATTCGCCCATTGGGACATCCGTCGAGCCGATTCGAGGGCCGCACGCATACCCGGCGCCACGGAGGCTGCCGCTCGACGCATGGCGTCGACGGACTCATCGTCGGGGAATTCCGGGGTCGTCGTGAAGCAACCCTGCCAGATGCACCCTCGTCCAGCCGGGTCCCGAAGTGGAG
>NZ_JBSFZS010000542.1:0-1257 GCF_053600395.1 Streptomyces sp. NPDC005070
CACCACGGCCGGAGCCTTGCCGCCCAGCTCCAGGTGGACCCGCTTGACGTCCTTGGCCGCGCTCTGGGCGACCTGGATGCCGGCGCGCACCGAGCCGGTGATGGAGGCCATCGCCGGGGTCGGGTGCTCCACCATCAGCCGGCCGGTCTCGCGGTCGCCGCAGACCACGTTGAAGATCCCCTTGGGCAGACCGAGCTCCTCCAGGACACCGCCGATGATCTCCGCGATGAGCACCGTGGAGGCAGGGGTGGTGTCCGAGGGCTTGAGGACCACCGCGTTGCCCGCCGCGAGCGCCGGGGCGAACTTCCACACCGCCATCAGCAGCGGGTAGTTCCACGGCGCCACCTGGGCGCACACACCGACCGGCTCGCGGCGGATGATCGAGGTCATGCCCTCCATGTACTCGCCGGCCGAGCGGCCCTCCAGCATCCGGGCAGCGCCCGCGAAGAAGCGGACCTGGTCGATCGCGGGGGCGAGTTCCTCGCTGAGGGTGAGGTGCAGCGGCTTGCCGGTGTCGCGGCTCTCCGCGGCGACCAGTTCGTCGGCGCGTGCCTCCATCGCGTCCGCGATCTTCAGCAGAGCGCGCTGACGTACGGACGGAGTCGTGTCGCGCCAGACGGGGAAGGCCGCGGCGGCCGCCGCCATCGCCGCGTCCACGTCGGCCGCCCCCGAGAGCGGGGAGGTCGCGTAGACGTCACCCGTGGTGGGGTCCACCACGTCGAGCGTCCGGCCGTCGACGGCATCCGCGAACGCGCCGTCGATGTAGTTGCGGAACGTGCTGCTCATGGAAACGTCTCTCCTGGTCAGGCGGTGGTACGGGGCGACAGGTGCTCGTGGACGGCGAGCCAGGCACCGTCCTCGGAGCGGGCGAAGACGACGGTCTCCCGCTCGTGGACCGTCTCCTCGCCGGCGTTGGTGGCGACCCGGGTCTCCACGTCGTGGCTGAAGACGGCGGTGTCGCCGAAGGGCTGGATCAACTGGGCGGACGAGGTGCAGCCGAGGATGCGGAAACCGTCCTGCTCCACCCACTGCCGCCACAGGGCGCGGTACTCGGCCGTGGAGTTCAGCCGCTGCGGCGTGGTGTGGAAGACGAACGTCGCCTCCGGCGCGAAGGCACCGAAGTAGTCGTCGAGGCGGCCCTCGGCGAAGGCGGCGACGAGGGCTGGTCCGAGGACTCGTAGGTGACCTTCTGCACGACCGTGGACATCTTGTCCAGGTCGGCGACGATCTGCTTCTTCTGGTCGCTGGTCACCGCGC
>NZ_JBSFZS010000543.1:0-1253 GCF_053600395.1 Streptomyces sp. NPDC005070
TGTCCGTGGCCCGCACGGCGAAGCCGAGCGCCTCCTGGTCGTTCCCGGCGCGGTGCAGCGCCCAGCCCAGCGCGTCCGCCACCGCGATGCCGGGCGCGCGGTCGACAGCGAACCTCTTCGGGTTGCCGATGTTCTACCAGTACGGGGTGGGGTCGGCGGGGTTCGGCGCCTGGCGCGAGCTGGCCGCGCACGTCATGACCACCAACTGGGTTCTCGGGAACGCGTACGAGGGATTCCCGCTGATGTACCACTGGCGCGTGCTGCCCGACTCGCCTCCCGAGGGGTTCGCCGACGCGCTCGGGGGCATCGACGGGGCCGTCGAACACTGGGAGGGCTCGTCGGCCGTGCGGGAGCGCCTGGAGGCCATCGGGGCGTCCTCGGCCAGTCTGGTCCTCTTCCTGGAACACATCCCGCGGACACTCGCCGACTGGCTGCACGATCACCGGACCGCCGCGGCGGACGGCGGGGACGGCTCGCCGTTCCGGTGGGCGGAGGAAGCACTGGCGCGCGGCACCGCCTTCATGACCTCGCACGGATTCGTCCATTTCGACGCCCACTTCGCCAATGTCCTGACCGACGGCCGGCGGCTGTACTTTGCGGACTTCGGACTCGCGCTGAGCTCCCGCTTCGAACTGACGGCGGCCGAGGCGGAGTTCCTCTCCGCCCACCGCCTCTACGACCGCTGCCACGCCGCGCGCCATCTGCTGCGCCATCACCTGCCCGCGGGCCCGGACGACGACACGGAGTACGAGGCGTTCCTGCGCGCATGGATCGCGGGACGGCGTCCCGAGGGCATACCGCGCGAGATCGCCGGGATCATCGACCGGAACGCCCGAGCCGCCGTGGCCATGGGGGAGTTCGCCCGGCGTCTGCTCACCGAGAGCAAGCGGACGCCGTATCCGGTCGCCGAGTTCGAGAGGGCCTGGGACACCGCGGGGGTTGCGGCGGCTTCCTGAGGTCACACACCACTCCATGGTCCCGGCGGGCAACTCGACTGTCGGCGGGACCGCTTGGTGATGCGGTCCCGCCAAGTGCCTTTCTCCGGAGCTGTGGTGAGGTCAGCCGGCGGAGTCGGGCTCGGTCGTCGGCCGGCGGCGGCTCACGGCACCCACGATGAGGTCGGCGGCCAGGAACGCGGCCAGAGGCAGGCCGAAGAGGGGGAACGCCCAGCCGAGCGCGATGACGGCCAGGACGCCGGGCACCAGGACCCCGTACGGCATTCCGCGCCAGGCACCGCGGGCCGGCGGGGCGCC
>NZ_JBSFZS010000544.1:0-1250 GCF_053600395.1 Streptomyces sp. NPDC005070
GGACCGTGCCGGACGCGTCGGGGCCCGCCGCCCGGGGCGAGGAGAACACGCATCGCATCAATCGGACGCTCTCGGGGTGGCTCGCGGATCGCGCGGGAAAGTCCGTGCTTCATCGGCAGAGCGGACCGGCTCTTCGCACTGCGCTGGCTGCGCTACGGCTCCAGCCCCCGCGTCGTCCATGTGACCGAGGCCGGCGCCGACGGCCTGGCCGACACCTTCGGGCTGCGGCTGGCGGACTGACCCCCGCCCGGGGCAGCCTCCACCGAGGGCGTCGAGATCGGCGACGGCGATGGTGGCCCTGGTCCTGGCGGACGCGGTGGCGGAGAAGTTCGCGGGCGACAGCGTGACAGAGACCCGCCGCAATGTGCGCGGCTACCTCCGCGGCCTGGCGATACGGTGAGCGCCGGGGCGACGGGGGTGGGGTAGGTCCACGGTCGGCGGCTGCCGGCCGGCCGGGCGGTCTCCGATGGGGGTGGGGATGGAGCAGGTGGTTTTCGAATCCGTCAGGTACTTCGCAAAGTGTCAGGACTGCGGTGCGGAGCTGACGTGTTGGGGGACTCAGGCCCTCGTGGACGGCCACTTGCGGTGGGACGTCGAGTCGACGTGTCCCGCCTGCGGATGTGCGATGGCCGTGTGCGGTGGCGACGTGCCGGCCGAACGGCGGGATCAGATGCTCTCCGAGCACGGACCCGCGAGGCTGCTGGTGAGCAGTCCACCGGCCAAGGGTGTTGCCATCATGCGGGTGCTGCGGGCTGAGCTCGGTGTCGACCTGGCGAGCGCCAAGGACGTGGCGCGTTGCGTGATGAAGGGTGACTACTCAGGCACGCTTCCGGAGATGGAACGCCTGGCTCGCAAGCTGAGAGAGTCCGGCATCACCGCTGAAGCGACCCGCCCTTAGCCCGATGTCCATCGCCGTCGAGTTCGGTGTTCCGGGAAGACCCCTGCCCGCCCGGACGGCGCGTCAGGTCATGGCGAGCCGGTCCACCAGCAGCTCCACCCTCTGCTCGGCGTCACCCGGCGGAAGGCGTCCCGCCCGGGTCAGGGTCGCCAGCCCGTGCAGGGCCGCCCAGAACACCTCGGTGAACAGTGCCGGATGGACGCCGTCCCCGGCGACCTCGCCGAGGCTCTCCAGCAGGGCGGCGAAGGCGTCCTTCAGCGGCTCGGGGGTGTCCTCGTGCGCGAACGCCAGGCCGCCGTCGAGCTGGAAGATGGCGTCGTAGACCGCCGGGTTGCGCTCGGCGAAGGCGAGG
>NZ_JBSFZS010000545.1:0-1250 GCF_053600395.1 Streptomyces sp. NPDC005070
GGGCCCGGCGGCCCTGGTCCGCGGCGGGTCCGAGGACCGCTCAAGTCAGCCGTTCGACCAGCCTGTCGACGAGCTCGGGCGGGTGGGAGAGCGCCGCCAGGTGTCCGCCGGGGATGGTCTCGGCCTCGATCCCCAGGCGGTCGCGGGCCACTCGGCGCTGGAAGTCCACGGGGAAGAAGCGGTCCCCGGTCGCGGCGAGCACCCGCGTGGTGGTGCCGGGCCATCGCTCGATGGCGCAGGGCTGGTTGAAGGTGATGTCGGCCTCCGGCCGCTGATGGCCCGCTCCGGCGGCGGCGACCTCGGCCGGGACGTCGTGGAGGAAGTAGGTGTCCAGGTCGAACTCGGTTCCGTAGCCGCCTGCTTCGGCGGCCGCCAGGCGGGCCGGCTCCGAACCGGTGTTGCCCCACCACTGCCCGGGCGTCTCGCCCGGCAGCGGCACCATCGCGTTGACGAGCACCAGCAGCCCGACCGGAACACGGGCGCATACCATCGGCGCCGTGAAGCCGCCCAGCGACTGCGCGACCAGCACCGTGTCGGCGCGGCCGCCGATCGCCGCGACCACGGCGTCGGTGTACTCGGGCAGCCCCGCGGACTCGTCGTCGCCGGGCAGATCGACCGCGACAGCCTCGTGCCCCCTCGCCCGTAGTTCGGACACCACGGGATGCCAGTACCAGGCCGAACCCCCGGCCCCGGGAATCAAGACAAACACCCTCGTCCTCGCCTCCGTCCGTTTCACCCTCACGCTGCAGACCGCCGGGAGCGACGAAAGTCATCGGTGACGGCCTGGCGGCCTTCGTGATCGATGTTCCATCCGGACGGCAGCACCGCGTCGCGGAACACGCGGACGAAGTCGCCCTTCCGCACGACATCGACCTCCTGACGCGCCACACGAGGCCGGGACACCGCCTGGTGCGTGAGCCCGCCGCCGGGTCTGTCCGCGTCAGCCGGTCGCTGCCGCCGGTGTTCCGGGTGTGAGGACCGGTGGGGGTCCGAACAGTGCGCTGAGTACGGTGAGTTGGGTGTCGATCGCTTCGAGCGCGGTCAGGGCGGTGGGGACGGAACGGTCGGGTGGTGTGGTCGGCCCGGGTGGGGTGAGTTGGTCCTGCGGGGGTCCTTCCGGGGTGGGGGGCGGGGCCGGGCGGCGGCCGATCGCGCGGCGTACGGTGAGTGCGTGCGTCGCGATCTGAGCGCGCCGCCGGGTCACGGCGGGGTCGGCGGTCAGCGCGTCAGGGGCCCGTCCGGCGGCGTCG
>NZ_JBSFZS010000546.1:0-1237 GCF_053600395.1 Streptomyces sp. NPDC005070
GGGGAAGTCGCTCGGGCTGGAGCCGGTGGTGAACGCGGCCCTGACGTCGGCGGCGTATGTCTCGTTGCGGGGGCACCAAGGCGCGGCGGGTATGTACATGACGTTGCCCCAGCCCTGCTGGTTCTCGACGGGCGCGACGCTGTGGATCATGTCGCAGTGCCACCACACGGAGTCGCCGGCGCCGACGTCGGGGATCGGTGTCAGGGCCCGGTAGAGGACCGGATGCCAGCGCTGGGTGACGGGGAAGACCTGGTTGGGTCGTACGCCGCACATGGAGTCCTCGGGGACGTCCGGCAGCAGCGGGCGCAGCAGGAGGTAGGCCATCACCTCCGGAATCGGGACGGTGTGCAGCACGCCCTGGTCGGCGTCCATGTCGGACAGCGCGGTCCAGCCCTGGAAGGTGCGGAACGCGGAGCACATGGTGGAACCGGGGTACTGGGGTCCGTCGGTGCGGTGGGCGGCGTCCCAGGGGTCGTACCGCTCGACGTCGCCGCTGAAGAGATGGCGGAACGCCTTCTGGTACTCCTGGGTCATCCAAAGGTCCAGGGTGCCGGGATCGCAGTGGGTGCCCAGGCCGGAGGAGTCCGTGCCCGGCGGGCGGCGCCGGATGCGGTCGGGGTAGAGGGCGTCGCGGTCGGGGTCGAACCACTGGGTGCCGTCGTCGTCGGTGTGCTTCCAGAACGAGTTCAGGAAGGACTGGACCGTGGCCATCCGGTCGGACTGGCGGGCCTGCATCTGCGCCTGTGACCAGTAGATCGGGTAGATCTCGGGCTTGGAGCCGACGCTGCCGAAGAAGTCGTCACCGGGGCCTGTGTACGTCTCGAAGAACTTGTTGCGCTCGACGTAGTCGACGATGTCCCGGTCCCAGGCCAGTGCCTGGTCACGTGGGAAGAGTCCTCGCACGACGAGGCAGCCGCGCCGTTTGAGCTTGGCCTTCTGCGCGGGTGTGACGGCGCCGGCGGCTATGGCGTCGTAGTCCAGGACGGGCCACACCTCCTCGCCGCGCTCGCGGTCGGCCTCTATCTCCGCGACGCGCGCCTCGATGCGCCGTTCGACGGCGGTGAACGCCTCCTCCACGGTGCGGCCATGGGCTTCGATGCGGGCGCGCAGGGCCGGCTTGAGCTCACGAATGGCCGCGGCGATGTCCCCGGGGGTCTGGTTCCAGTACGGCAATGAGCCGGCGGGACGTACGACGCTCCCGTGGACCCGAGCGGTGGGGGAGACAGCTTCTTCGAGG
>NZ_JBSFZS010000547.1:0-1236 GCF_053600395.1 Streptomyces sp. NPDC005070
CAGGGACGGACGTCGTTGCGCTCAGGTCACGTCGCCGTCGCAGAGCCGCCGAGGTGAGAGGTCCACTAAAGGTGTCCATCGGCTGCGTGCCGGGTCCGTGGCTGCAGCCTGATCGGCCCGGCTTCCTGGAGAGACGGGAGGTCAAGAGACGCGTAGGTCGGGGCTGCGGCTCGCCTGTCGTGTCGATGCGGGCTATCAGCAGACTGTTGGACGGGTGGGCAGGAGGTTGCCGACGGTGGCGAGGAATGCGAGGACTGCCGCGATGAGCAGGCTGGTGCGCAGCCCGTGCAGGGCTCCTGCCTGGGTGACGAAGAGCGCGCCGAAGACTGCAACAGCCAGGGTGCCGCCTATCTGACGGCTGGTGTTGAACACGGCGCTGGCGACTCCGGCCTGGTGGGCGGGGACGGCCTCCAGGAGCATGCCGGTGGTGGGCTGCATCGCGAGCGGCCCGCAGATCCCGACGGGGATCATGACCAGGGCTATGACCCATACAGGTGCGGAGGCCAGCAGGGCGGCCAGCACGATCAGGCTTATGCCCATCAGGAGCAGGCCGAACACGATGGGCACGCGGGGGCCGTGGCGTTCGGTGACGCGGGCGGTGGGAATGCCGAGGAATGCGGAAAGCACGGTCATGGGAACGAACACGAGCCCGGCGACCAGGTCGGTTATCCGCGTTAGTGATCAGTTCGGAGTCGACTAGCCGTACGTCATCGGCCACGGAGGGAGGCACGGCCCACAGCCGCATGAACAGTGAGGTGATACGTCGCGTCTGGGAGACATGAACGGGATCCGGGACAATCGCAACCTCGAAGGAACGCGAGATCGAAGGCCGCAGCCTCGCAGCAGCCGAACTGACGGCTCTGGCACGGCTCATCGGTAGACCTTCCTTGTGAGATGCAGGGGCGGGCGAGCGTCGCGAGCAGAACTTCGCCTCAGACTCCGCAACGGGTCATACACGACAAAATCGCAGATCCTCTGCCCGTGAAAGAACCTGTTGTGCGGTGCACCGGCGGTACATGTCACCGGGGTGACCATCGAAGTACGCTCAGTGCTCCCGCACGGATTCGCGTCTCTGACTGGTGCTCGTCCTCCAAGGACAGCGCCGAACGGCAGCTTGGCAGTACCCGCACAAACCAAAGTTTCCTGCTGATGCTGGGCATGGGCGCGTTCCTGGTGTGCGCGCTGGCCATCCCGCGTGCCTTCGACGACGGCGGCGTGGTCTTCGGCCTGGGCTTC
>NZ_JBSFZS010000548.1:0-1235 GCF_053600395.1 Streptomyces sp. NPDC005070
GTGTCCTCCTTGAACGCGATGACGTCCGTAGTGACGCTAGAGATTCGTTCGGGCATGCGGTCCCGGCCGGGGTTCCTCGCCGGGATGCGTCAGGGGTCCTCGACGAGAGGCCTCGACCGGGCGTATGCGGGTCAGCCGAGGATCCGGGCCTTCTGCGCCTCGAACTCGGCATCGGTCAGCACGCCCTGGGCCTTGAGATCCCCCAGTTGCTTGAGCTGATCGATCTTGCTGGTCATCTCGTCGCCCGGCGCGGCCGGCGGAGGCGGCGGCGGAGCCTGCTGCTCCTGGTACTGGTACTGCTGCTGTGCTTCCTGCTGTGCCCATCGTCCCTGCTGACGACGTGACACGCGGTTCGAGACGGCGGTGGCCGTACCGGCCACGACGGCGGTGCGGGCGACCCCGCGGAGGAGACCTGGCACGGTGGTTTCCTTTCCGGCACGAGGCATACGGGACAAGCCCGACAGGGATGCGGTCCCGGAGACGGTCCGGGTTCTGATCCCTTGTGCGCGCCGAATTCGTCTCGGCGCACCGGGCAGCTCCATTGGAGCACCGAACCCATTCCCCCGCACCTCGATCTCGCCCCACCGGGCGCGATTTTCGATGATCTGCCGGTCCGTCAATCCCATGGCAAGCTGAAATGCGGCCACCGATCGTCGCCCGGTCGGTGGCGAGGTCTACGCGGGAGGAGCTCGCAATGGCTACGACGGGAATGCACCGGCAGGGAGCCGCCGGCAGTTCGGGGGCGTGGGTGTCCGGCTGGACCGCCTTCGCCGGAGTCATGATGATCTTCGGAGGCGCGATGGCGATATTCCAGGGAATCGCGGCCATCGCCGAGGACGACGTGTTCGTCACCACCCGCAACTACGTCTACACCTTCAATCTCACGAGCTGGGGATGGATCCATCTCACCCTCGGCGTCCTGATCGTCCTCGCCGGCATCGCCGTGTTCCGCGGCATGCTGTGGGCCCGGATCGTCGGCATCACCCTGGCGGGACTGGCCATGGTCGCCAATTTCATGTGGCTGCCGTACTCCCCGGTGTGGGCCAGCGTGCTGATCGCCATCGACGCCTTCGTCATCTGGGCGCTGTGCGTCGGATCCGGCCGGGACGCCGCCGGTACGGCGTGACCGTCCACGACCTCGGCGGAATCCCCGGCGGTCGCGGCGGAATCCCCGGCGGGGGCCCCCCCCCGGGGGGGGGGCGCGCCCGCCCGGGCGGCGGGCCCCCGCCGCCCCG
>NZ_JBSFZS010000549.1:0-1224 GCF_053600395.1 Streptomyces sp. NPDC005070
CGGGCGGGTCCTGCGGCGCGCCGAAACCGCCGGGCTCGGGGTCTGCCCCGCCCGGACTCTGCTGAGAGCCCGGGGACGGTTCCTGCGGTGCGCACAAACCTGCGTCGAACTCCGGTTTCGCGCGCGCGGTGGAGCGCGTCGCCGGACGCCCTGGCCGTACGTGACACCGCCTCCGCTCTGGCCAGCAGAGCGGACGCCGGCACGGCATGCACGGACTGAGAAGCGGTGATGTCCTCCACGACGGCGCCCAGTTCGGTCAGTGCCGTTTCGAGGTCGGCACGCGCACCACTGACCGCGTGCCGTCGGAGCAGGGCGGACGCGTATCCGGTGGCCTGGGCCACCTGGTGGGAGGCACCGACGTGGGACCGGTTCTCCGCCGCCGCCCGGAAAGCGGCGACGGCCCTGTCCAGGTCCTGAGGGTTCGCGGTCGCGTCGTACCGCAGCAGCAGGCACTCACCGTGCTGCACCAGCGCGGCTCGCCGGTACGGCAGTTCGGCGTCGGCTCGGTCGTCGGAGGTCCCCGGCAGGGGGACCTCGACGGCCCGGTCGAGGTCCATCAGGTCACCCCTGTGCCGGAACCTGTCGATCAGGCACCGGGTCAGACTGTTGCGCGCCGCCTTCTGCCATGCCGAGGACGCGGGCAGGGACTTGCTCGCGGATTCCGCCTGCGTCAGGGCCTCGTCGATTTCTGCCGGGTTGGCCGACAGGGCGAAGGAAAGGCGCAGAACATCGGCGTGTGCGAGCCGCATCCTCGAACGGCTCAGCCGGTTGCCCGAAGGGCTGAGCGTGACAGCCGACCGCGCGTGCGCACGCGCCGCGTCGAGCGCCTGCCGTGAACCGTCCGCCCAGAAGCGGGCCAGACTCACGGCGGCGAGGGCTGCCTCTCGGTCGGACTGGTCGGCCCTGGGCTCCTCGGACGGGGAGCCGGAGTGGGCCAGGTCCTCGGCACGGTCGAGGTCGTCGCGGTTTCCCGTCACCCCGAACCGTGCGACGAGGATCAGCGCCAGCGGCAGCGCGGCGGCCGCCAGGCCGTCGGCCGTCCTGAGCCTTTCGTCGGCGACCGCAAGAGCACGCCGAAGGATCGCGTCGCGCTGTTCGACCTCATACAGAACCACATAGGTGCGCAGGAGCTCGGCGACGAGCGGCTCGGTGTCGTCCCCGCTCGCCGACAGCCGGTCCAGCGGCCTCTCGAGGACGTCCACGGAACGGTCGAGCTGAGCGAGG
>NZ_JBSFZS010000550.1:0-1219 GCF_053600395.1 Streptomyces sp. NPDC005070
ACGGAGCCGTAGATGAACATGTCGAGGCCGTCGAAGAGGACGACCAGCCAGCGGAGGCCGCCCAGCGCGGCCGCCCTCCGTCACCTGACCGCGCGCATGAAGGCCGCGTACCCCTCCGTCGCCCCGTCCGTCGTGGACCAGGTGATCGCGACGGCCCGCGGCCCCTTCCAGCAGGCCAAGGTCAGGACGTACGTCCCCATTCTGGTCGAGCGCCGGGTCCGCGCGCTGCTCGCCGGCCTCTCCGGAGAACGGACCGCCCCCGCGTCCGCCTCCGTGGGCGACCCGGGGAGCGGGGAGCCGCGAACGGAGGGAACGCTGGAGCGGTCCGCCGGGAGCCCGCGCCGCTCTCCCCTGCTCGGCAGGTGGATACCCGCCAGGCTGCGTCCCGCGCCGGCGTCCGCGTCCGACCTGGGTGGTGTCGGTGAGAGCCGGTGACCGCGCGGCGCTCACCGTGACAGGAGAAGAGGCGGGTCGTCATGACGGATGCCAGGGCCGCGCGCGTCGCGAAGCTCATCGAGCCGCTGCGGGTCGAGCCGGGGTCACGGGTGAACCTGGGCGAGGACTTCGACCCCCGTTACAAGGGCGGCCTGAAGAAGAAGCAGGGGGTGGAGCTGTTGCGCACGGGCGTGTCGCTGCTCGCCGAGTACCAGGAACGGCTGGCGGCCCAGGACACGTACGGCGTCCTGCTCTGTCTCCAGGCGCTCGACGCCGGTGGCAAGGACGGCACGATCCGGCACGTCATGAGCGGGGTGAACCCCCAGGGCGTCAAGGTCAGCAGCTTCAAACAGCCCTCCACGGAGGAGCTGGACCACGACTATCTGTGGCGGTACGCCGCCAGGCTGCCCGCCCGCGGTGACATCGCGATCTTCAACCGTTCGCACTACGAGGAGGTGCTGGTCGTCCGGGTCCATCCGGAGGTCCTCGACCGGCAGCGACTGCCGGCGGACGTGCGCGGGCCGGACATCTGGGATCGCCGCTACCGTGCCGTCAACGACTGGGAGCGCTACCTGACCGACAACGGGTTCAAGGTCGTGAAGATCTTCCTGAACCTGTCCAAGGAGGAGCAGCGCACCCGTTTCATGAAGCGGCTCGACGTGCCGGAGCGGAACTGGAAGTTCTCCGCGGCCGACGTCCGGGAGCCGCCGCCGACGGCGCGATCGGTCAACTGCTGGGCTGTCACTACTTCTTGTCGTGGAGCGCGCTGTCCTTCGCCGACTCC
>NZ_JBSFZS010000551.1:0-1211 GCF_053600395.1 Streptomyces sp. NPDC005070
GGTGCCCCCCGTACCTCCAGGAGTTCTCTCCCATGCCTTTCGCCGACTCCGACGGCACCTCCCTCTACTACGAACGTCACGGCCGCAGAGCCTTCCTGGCCAAGCGCTACCTCGACGGCCTGGCGGACCTCGCAGCGGACGGCGCGGCCGTCCTGCCCGCCTTCACACCCGACCACGCCTGGCATCTGTTCAGCGTCCGGACGACCGCCGGAACGGCGGCCAGGGACGGGATCCGCCGGCACCTGCACACCACCGGCGCGGTGGAGACGGACATCTACTACCCCGTGCTCACCCACCAGCAGCAGACGCCGGTGCACCGCAAGCACTTCGCCCACCTGACGCTGCCCCTGACCGAACAGGCGCACGCGACGGTCTTCCACCTGCCCCTGCACAACCAGATGTCCCTGTCCGAGCAGGACCGCGTGATCGAAGCCCTCCATGACGCATTCCGTGCCACCGCGCACTGACATCCCCCCGCTGCCCGCACCCGCCACCGTGAAGAACGTGGCGTTCTGCGACTTCGACGAGACCTACCTGGCGCACGAGAACACGCCGGCCCAGCAGCACTCCCGCCGGACACTGGAGGACTATCTGGCCCGGGCCGGCGACCGGCACGGGCTGCTCTTCGGCTGGGTGACCGGCAGCTCGCTGACCTCCGTACTGCACAAGGCCCGCAGCCACCGCCTGCGCTTCCTGCCGCACTTCATGGCCTGCTCACTGGGCACCGAACTGTACGTGGCCGGCGACGCCGGAATGGTTCAGGAGCCGGGCTGGCACCAACGGCTCCCGGCCGCCGAACACATCAGGGGCCTGGCACAGGAAGCCGTCCGGCAACTGCACGCCCTGGACGTGCCGCTGGTCCCGCAGACCTGCCGCGCCCCGGACAGCCGCGTGGTCAGCTACTACTACCCCGCACAGGACCCCGAGCGCGACGCCCGCCGGCTCGCCCTGATCAGACGCGTCGCCGACAGGACCCTCCTCGAGGTGAATCTGAGCCGCTGCAACCCGGCCGCGGGCGACCCCGAGGACTGCTACGACGTCGATTTCCTTCCCCGCGGCTGCGGCAAACGGAAGATCGTCGAACACATCTGCCGCCTGCACACGGTGAGCACGGCCCAGGCGTTCGCCTTCGGGGACAGCGGCAACGACCAACACGGATCGTACGAGACGGCCTTCGACGCGGCACGGCAGCGCATCACCGAACAGCTCGC
>NZ_JBSFZS010000552.1:0-1209 GCF_053600395.1 Streptomyces sp. NPDC005070
GCCTCGGGCCCGGTCGCCCCCTGTCTCCACGAGCACGTCCATCGCCGCAAGCGGTTCACCCAGGGCCAGGTAGGCGGTCGACATGGTGAGCGCGGCCCGGTCGGTCACCCACGGCGAGGGCTCGGTCCCGTGCGGCGGGCGCTTCAGCTCGTCCAGGACGCGCAGCGCCTCCTTCGGATGTCCCTTGGCCAGCAGCATCCGGGAGCGCACCAGCGCCAGGCCCGCCGTCGCGACGGGATCGTGCGCGACCGGGCTGGAGGCGGTCGCCTGGTCCAGATGGGTCTGCGCCGCGGCCAGATCGTCGCGGTCGACGGCGACCGCCGCCAGGACGAGCTGGGCGACGCCCGTGCGGGCGGGGGGCGGCAGGCCGGAGCGCTCCGCCCCGGCGACCGCCGCCCGCGCGTGCGACTCCGCGCGACCGGGCCGCCCGCACAGGAGGTCGATCAGGGCGAGCCGGCCGAGGGACTCGTGCCGGGGTGACGCGGTGGACGGTCCGTCGTCGACCTGGGTGGCGGCGGACAGCGAGATCCGGGCCGCGTCGAGCCGCCCCGCCCAGAGCTGTGCCGAGCCCAGTCCGGTGAGCATCAGGGCCGGCAGCTCGGGGTGCCGTTCCAGCAGTTCGGCCGGAAGGGACAGCTCCGCCGCCATCATGTCCTCGGCCGCCGCCTGCGCCCTGTCGGCGGAGCCGGTCAGCCGGGCCGCGAACACCCGCAGCAGCGCGTGGCTCAGCCGCAGGGCCGCGGGGCCCGCCCCCTCGCCCTCCAGGTTCTCCTCCGCCCGGCGCAGATAGTCCAGGCCCCGGTCGACGTCGTGGCGGACGAGTTCACGGGCGGCGCGCACCAGGCACGCGGCCGGCCCGGCCGCGTCCGACGGCATGGCGGCGAACAGTCCGTCGAGGCGTTCGGCGTCGAGTCCCGTCAGCAGCTCGCCCATGGCCAGCTCGTCGACGAACCGGCCTGCCGCGAGCTCCCACTCCCCGGCCCCCGCCGCGTGCGGCAGGGCCTCCGCCAGCAGGCCCGACTCGCTCAGCCAGCGGGCGGCCCGCCGGTGCAGCTCCGGCTCAAGACCCGGGAGTCTGACCCGCAGATGGACCCGCAGGATCTCCGCGAACAGGGGGTGCAGCCGGTACCACGAGTGGCCGATCGCCTCGACGAAGGCGTTGGCGTGCTGGAGCCCGGCCAGGATGGCGTCCGCGTCGTCCCGGCCCGT
>NZ_JBSFZS010000553.1:0-1200 GCF_053600395.1 Streptomyces sp. NPDC005070
AGCCGCCCATCATCCGGTACGCCTCAGAGATCGGAGCACCCCCGCGTCGGCGGGGAGGACCAGCGCGGGCCGACTTGGTGTACGAGTGGACGTCGGCACGGGCGCCGGACGACTTGTACAGGTAGATGCTGTCCTTGTCGTTGTTCCAGATGAAGTTGCAGTTCTGGCGGTAGACGACGTTGCCGGCGTCCGAGTCGGTGCCGTGGCCGCCGCGGAGCTTCACGGAGTCCCCGGGCTCCAGGTAGTGGTTCGCCGGGAAGGTGAACTTGTTGCCCGTCGCGTCCTTGACGACGTAACCCTTCAGGTTCACGGTCGTGCCCGACGAGTAGTTCTTGATCGTCAGGTACTCGTTCTTCGTGTTGCCGCTGGAGCAGCTGTTGGAGTCCCGGCCGGGCGCGTCGTACTGGACGCCCTTGATCTTCAGCGCGGACGAATACTCCGTGGCCTGGGCCGGAGCCGTGGCGATGGCGGCGAGCGTGCCGGCAGCGGCGGCGGTGACAGCCAGGGCAGTGCGGATACGCATGAGGAATCCCCCCTCGGTGGTGCGGATGAAGCCCCGCGAGCATACCGATGATGTGATCACTGGATGGCGAAGTTGTGAGGGACTCGTAAGACTCTCTGGTCACGGGCCCGCTGTGACTTCGCCCACCTCCTCTTGTCCGACAAGAAAGGCATACCTAAGTTCTCTCCCATGGCCCCACGAATCCCCCCGCTCCCCAGCGGCCCCGACCCCGAGCTGGTCGCATTCTCGGTCGACCTCACCGCCCAGGAGGTCCTGCGACAGGCCCAGGTCCTGGCCGTCCTCGGCCCTGACTGGGACCCGATGGAGGTGATGCGCCAGGAGGAGGCCGCGTACGCGCTCCTGTACTCCGGGCTCGACGAGGAGCAGCGGCGCGTGTACGACGACCTCGTCGCGGCCGGCGTGCTTCCCGATCGCGGAGACGGCCGTGCTGCCGCTTGACCCGCAGGCCGACGTCGGGCGGCGTGCCTGGGTGACCTGCCCGAACTGCGCGGACAGTCACGGATGTGCTTCCTGCGACCAGCGGCGGTCGTGCTCCGATCACTGGCGCTACCTGCTCTCCACCGCCGGAAGCCTGCTCCACCTGCAGTGCCCGTCGTGCACCCATGTCTGGGTCCACGAGACCGGATTCGGCGCCACCCGGTCCTTGTGGAGCCGCATCACGGGCGGCCGCCCCGGAC
>NZ_JBSFZS010000554.1:0-1200 GCF_053600395.1 Streptomyces sp. NPDC005070
CCGGTGGGATGTTCGATACGCAGCCGGTCGCCCCGGTCGGGCAGGCGCGCTACGGAGTGTCCGACGCCGCCCTCCACGCGCAGCCCGGCGGCGACAGCTTCGGCGCCGTCATGAACGTCGTCGAGTTCGTCGACCAGCTCCGCTTCGGCGACCACCTCGCCCGCTACCTCGGCGGAACCACCGGCTCCTTCGACGAACTGTCCATCGGCGTCTACAGCGACGGCAGCCCCGACAGCGACCTCCACATCCGCCTCGACGCCCCCGCACGCCTCTACGACCGGGCGGAACTGCGCTTCATCGGCGAGGAGTTGATCGACCACATCCGCGCCGTGGCGGCCGACGGGGAACAGCGCGTCGGCGCCCTGGACGTGCTCACCGGCACCGGACGCGAGCAGGTCCTGACCCGGCCGAACGACACCGGCGCACCCCTTCCCGCACTGACGGTCCCTCACCTGTTCGCCCGGCAGACGGCATCGGCCCCCGACGCCGTCGCCCTGCAGACCGGCGACCTCACCCTCACCTACCGCGAACTGGACGAGCGCTCCAGCCGGCTGGCCGACGCGCTGCGCCGCCACGGCGTCGGGCCCGACACCGTCGTGGCGGTGGCGCTGGAGCGGTCGGCGGACCTGGCCGTCGCCCTCCTGGCCGTGGTGAAGGCGGGCGGAGCCTACCTGACCCTCGACCCGGCGCTGCCCGCGGCGCAGGCCAAACTCGTGACCGGCGACGCCGCCGCACACGCCCTGCTCACCGACGCCGCCACCGCCCAGGCACTCTCGGCCGGCCTGGAGCTCCCGGCGCTCGTACTCGCCGACCTCACCGCCGCCACCGACACCGCACCGGCCACCACCGATGGCGTACCCGCCGCCGATGCCGCACCGGCAGCCACCCCGCTCCCGCTCCCGCACCCCGACAACCTCGTCGCCGTAAGCCCCACATCGACCACCGGCGCCACCACCGCGGTCGGCATCACCCACCGCGCCATGGAGCGGCTCGTCCTGGACCGCGCCTGGCAAGGCGCCGCCCGAGGCACCGTGCTGTGGCACACCCCGGCCACCTCCGAGGCCCTCGCCCTCGAACTGTGGGCGCCCCTGCTGAGCGGCGGCCGCGTCGTCGTGGCGCCCCCCGGCGAACTCGACGCCGACGCACTGGCCCAGGCACGAACGGCACACGGCATCACCGCCGTGTGGCTGCCCGCCGGCC
>NZ_JBSFZS010000555.1:0-1197 GCF_053600395.1 Streptomyces sp. NPDC005070
GCCAGGCCCGGCGGGCGAGGTCGTACGTCAGCTTCTCCACGTACGCGCTGCCGCCAGCACAAGGGCTTCCGAGGGTGCTTCGGATCGGTCACCATGAAGGTCCGTCGGCGATCCGAGGGTGAGAATTGAGTGAGGGCGGGGACGTTCTGGACGGGCGACCGAAGCAGGTCGGCCCCGCGCCCTGGCTGGCGTTGGCCTGTCTCGTCGGGCTGCTTCTGGCCTACCTCGTACTGACGAACTTCACCGGAGAGCTGCGGGCCGCGCTGTGGGGCGAGCCCGGGACCGTGACCGAAGCCGACTGCCGGCCGTACGACAACACCGTGGCCAACGCGGGAACGTCGATGTCCTGCTCGGGCACCTTCACGCCGGACGGCGGCGGCTCTTCGTTCGACGTCCCCGTCGAGGGCGACATCGGCTCGCGGCCCGTCCGCGCGTGGCTGGTGGGCGGCGCGTCCGGCACCGCGTACATCTCACCGACGGTGTGGACGGGAGTGTTCCCGGTGGGGCTCTCCCTCCTCCTGGCCGGTCTCCCGCCGGCCGTGACGGTGGAGCACGCGCGCCGCGCCCGCGCGCAGCGCCCTGGAGATCGTCTTCAGGGATCAGATCCAGAACAGCATTGAGGCGATGGTGACGGCGGCCTCGCACGATGGCTCTTGCCCTAGTGCCGTGACCGGATAGGTTCACCGAGGTCTCGTGGCCTGCGGGTGCGTGAGTCACCGCTGCTCCCCGGTTTCGGCTGGTCGCAGGGCTGAACGACCTCGTCTGCATGGTTGTAATCAAGTTGCTGCCCGCCCCGGCGGGCGGGCAGGGTCTGGATCATGCTTGAACTACGCACTTTGGAATCAGACGACTGGCCCCTTTGGCGGGAGGTGCGACTGGCCGCGCTTGCTGAGGCGCCCTACGCGTTCGGATCGACGCTGGCCCAGTGGCAGGGCTCCGGCGACCGAGAGGAACGTTGGCGTGCCCGTCTGTCGATTCCTGGCGCGCACGATCTCGTCGCGCTCCTCGACGGCCTTCCGGTGGGCCTGGCCAGCGGAGTGCCGGGCGAGGGAGCAGAGAACGTGGAGTTGATCTCGATGTGGGTCAACCCAAAGGCTCGGGGCAAGGGTGTGGGTGACTGCCTGATCCAGGCGGTCGAGCGGTGGGCGGCGGAGCGCGGCGCCACGACCCTGCGGTTGTCCGTCATGCCGGACAACC
>NZ_JBSFZS010000556.1:0-1191 GCF_053600395.1 Streptomyces sp. NPDC005070
GGCCGCCGCGCGGACGACGGCAGCCGCGGTGATGAAAGCATCGACCTGGGCCTGAAGGGTAGCGCGGTCGCCGACGCGGTCCTGCCGGTCTCGGGCGCGATTGGTGAGCGCGTTCGTCAGGAAGGCGATCAGGACCGCGCCGAGAACCTGAAGAATCGTGTCGCCGTGCCTGGTGAGAGTGTTGAGGGCGTTGTGCACGCGAGCAGTGTCGCCGCCGCTGGGAGGTGCGCGAAGGGCTGCGTCGGTACTGGAACAGAATCCAGACGTCGTGGGGGACGGTTACCTCGGGTGCAGATTGACCGTCAGGCATGTTCGGCATGCGGCTCCAAGAGCCCGTGCCTGACAGATATCAGCGGGTTGTTGAGGCACGTACGGCACGTTTGTGACGCGGGTACCGACTCCCAACTTTGGTTCGACCGAACCGAAGTTGGGGATCTTGTTTCGACAGGATCACGGGGTGTGCCGCAGGCTGGCTCCCGATACCTGCGGGGAGCCAGCTTCGCGTCATTCAGTCTTCGAGCTTCGGGGCAGCCTCGAAGAGGATGCAGCCTCCGAGGGATAGCCAGCTAGCGACCTTCGACGCCACGAATCCACCGATCGTCGGCACCACGACCGAGGTCACGAACTCTCCTTGCGGGTTCTGGTGTACGCCAAGCGCGAACTTTCCGGACCTGATCGTGGCCTTCGTGCCTGGATCAAGGTGGCTCCGACCGAGGATCCTCCCGAACTCTGCGGAGGTGAGGCATCCCCTGAATCCCTCGACCGCCGTTTCAGCGTCGGCCTGGCTCATGCCAGTGGCGCCCCTGGGCCCTCGGGTTCCCGCTGAAGAAGCTTCAGTTTCCGCGAACTCGCGGGGATCATGGCCCCGGACTCCTATCTCTGACACCAGGGGACAAGTAACCGGGGGTCAGTCAGTCCCGCGGCATGTCCTTTGTCGCGTAGGCGTACCAGAGCCGCGCAACTGTCCATGCCGCTATGAGACCAACTGCAATTCCCCAAACCCATGGGCCCGGCAGAGACAGGGCGTAGCCAGCTACCAGCACGAAGCCAGCAAGAGCGGGCGCGAGACTTACGCTGCTTCTCCACACAGCGGCGTTGCGCCGGGCGATGCCGTACCGGGGATCCAAGATTCGGACAGCACATGGCCCGCAGAGAAGAATCGGTATGTGGCCCGAGCTGTCGCGTTCCATG
>NZ_JBSFZS010000557.1:0-1190 GCF_053600395.1 Streptomyces sp. NPDC005070
GATCACAGGCGGCTATCCCGTCCAGGCCCACGGCCTGGTCGACCGCCTCAGCCAGGACCTCGACGTAGCCACCGAGAATCCCACCTCGATCGCCGAGATCGTCGCCGTGGTCAGCGACGGACTCACCACCCGCGGCTGGAGCATCCGCCGGATCGAAACGGGCGCCCTCTCCGGTCGTCTCATCGCAACCGACCTGAAATCAGGGGAGGAATGCGAGGTGGATGTCCTCAAGGAGGCATTCTGGGCGGCACCCGTGGAGACCGAGTACGGACCAGTGCTGGCCCTCGACGAGGGGATAGGCACCAAGGTCCGCGCGCTCGCGGACCGCAGCGCGGTCAGCGACCTCATCGACGTGCACGCCGCCTCCCAGCACCGCACCACCGCCGACCTCGAAACGCTCTGCCGTTGCCACGCACGCTACGAGTTCAGTCTCCAGGACCTGCGGGACCGGCTCAACGGTGCCAAATGGTGGGACGACAAGGACTTCACCGACCACGCCCTCAATCCCGGCCAACGGGCCGACCTGCGAGCCTGGGCTCTTGCCTGGGCGGCCGAGCTTGACGCCCGCCTTTATGCCGAGGAGAACCCGGACGAGGAGTGAGAGTTGTACGGCGGTCCCATCGACCGGCCGCGGGTACGAGTTCGCGGCTGCGCGACGCAGGGCGCTGACTTCGCCAGGATGAGTACGGGCTGATTTTCCTGCTCGGCGGCTCTCGGCTGTGATTACCGGCCTTCGCCTGGAACCACGTGGCGAAAGCATTCCGCGGTGACCGAGCCGAGCAGCGATTGACGGCCGGCGCGGGATCTCAACGCGCTCCTGTTCCTGCCCGTCGACTGTCGGCGGGCAAGCGGTTCCGGTCCGGGTCGACACCCCGTAGTGGAAGGGGACGAAACCAATAGGGCCACTTGATCGTTGGTGCGATGAGCTAGATCGCAGCGTCAACGACCAAGGGCTCTACCTCGCCAGCCTAGCATTTCATTCGGTCATAGCAGAATGAAGGAGGCCCAGTTGGGATTTACGGTTGACTAGACCTGCATAGGATGGCGCGTCCGCGCTCGTTTATCAGTGACGCATCCGCGATGAGCCTCATGGCAGGGTCGAAGTATTCCAGGATGCTCCTAGACCGGGTGAACGGAATTCCAAGCTCGTCTTGGATTATCTTCAGGAAGGTAACTGGGGTGAGGGTCCG
>NZ_JBSFZS010000558.1:0-1189 GCF_053600395.1 Streptomyces sp. NPDC005070
GGACCCCAACTCCGCTGCCCGCGCCTGGCCAGAAGTCATCCGAGGTGGGAGATCGGTCGTCTGCAGGACCGAACGGCGTTACGAGTTCCGCGGAACCGAAGAAGCGTGGCTCACGACCCTGCCGGCGCGGCAGCCTCCATGTGCATGCGGGGAGATTCCTCGGCCGAGAGCTGGGTTCCGTCGGCCGCGACCGCGACCAGGACGAAGTCCATCGTCTCGTTGCCGAGGTAGGGCCAGCGGAAACTGGTCGCATTGGCCGGTATATCGACGCCCATGTACTCCAGGAACCATGCGTCCCGGTCCGCGGCGGCCTCGTGCCACAGACCGTTGCGCAGTTCGTAGTGGTCGACGTCGGCCGAGGCGCTCGGGGTCCAGGTGAAGTCGTAGCGGTTGCCGTTCGCCACGCCGGTCAGGTCTGTGGCGGGAGCGGGCCCGGCCGGGGCAAGGACGGCGACGGCGTTGCTGGGCAGGGCCCGGTCCTTTGCCGTCTGGTAGGGCTCCACCGCGAAGTAGTTCGTGGCGCCCAGGACGACATCGGCGCGGCAGGTGAAGCGGAGGTGGTCGCCTTCCTGTACGTGGGTGACGGACGTGCAGGTCTGCGCGGGCGTGGTCTCCTCGCGTGTCGGGGTGCCGACACCGCGCAGGAGGTGGACGGTCAGGATGGTGTCCAGGGGCAGGGACCACTGAAGGAGTGCCTGGTTGTGTCCCGCGTAGACGGCAGTGACGTCGGTGGCACGGGCCTCCCACACGGCCTGGCCGTTGACCTCGTCCGTGCCGGCGGCCGGAGCGACATTGCCGTCCGCGTCGTAGGCCTCGACGCGATACCAGGGAGAGTAGCCCGTCCGGTAGTCGCTCACGGAGGTGCCGGTCGTGGTGGCGACCACGGTCCACTCCTGCGAACTGGGCAGCCGTCGAAGCACGCGGTAGCGGACCGCGTCGGCCACGGGCTTCCAGCTGATCACGAAGCTTTCACGGTCGCGGTCGGAACCCATGGCCACGGTGGCCGTCACCTTGGCCGGCGGAGTCTTGTCGACGGTGGTGACGAAGTGGTCGGCGCTGCCGGTGGAGACGTTGCCCGCCTTGTCGTAGGCGCGGACCTCGTAGAGGCTCCGACGACCGGGATCTCGCCGCCGTCCGTCACCTGCGGCTGCTTGGCCTTCGTCTGGGGTCGCTTCTTGGCCAACGTGGG
>NZ_JBSFZS010000559.1:0-1185 GCF_053600395.1 Streptomyces sp. NPDC005070
GGCCCGGGGCGGCCCCCGGGCCCGGGGGCCGTACCGCCAAGGACGTCCTGGTCACCCTGCCGGGCGGGTATCTGCTCGCCGCCGGCGGCGGCACCAGCGACGTCCGCGAGTTCGACCGCCTGGCGGGACTGGGCTACCGGGCCATGGACGCCGGCGACTTCGCGGGCGCCTCCCGCAGTCTCGGCGCCGCCCTGGACCTGTGGTCGGGCTCCGCCTTCGCGGACGTACAGACCGGCGTCCAGCTCACCATGGAGGCCAGGCGCCTGGAGGAGGGCCGGCTGTGCGCCCTGGACCAGCGCATCGAGGCGGACCTGCGGCTCGGCCGGCACCGCGAAGTCCTCGCCGAACTCACGGTCCTGACCAGCCGTTACCGCAACCACGAGAACCTGCACGCCCAGTTCATGATCGCGCTGCACCGCTCGGGGCGGCGCGGCGAGGCACTCAACGCCTACACCCACCTGCGCACCACCCTCAGCCGCGACCTGGGCCTGGAACCCTCCCCGCGACTGCGCCGGCTCCAGCACTCGATCCTGATGGCCGCACCCGAGAGCCCGCCGGACTCGCCCGCCCCGGCCCGCGCCGCACACCACCCGGCAGCCGGACCCCAGATCGCCGGCAGCCGGTAACCACCCCCGGCGGCCGCCAGTCGGCAGTCAGCCGGCCGCTTCGGCGGCGACGCGAACACGCGCCGCCATCCGTCCGGCCCGCTTTGAGCGGGGAGGCGGCCGGTGTTGCCGTCCGTCCGGCCGCTTCGCCGCCGCCGGCGGCGGCGCGGACCTCCCGCCCTGCCGCGCGGGAGTTTCGCTTCCCCCGTATGCGGGGGCATGCCCGTCCCGGTCCGAGGGCCGGGGTATCCACGAAGGGACGAGTTGATGACCAGCGAGCCGAGGGCATCCTCCGACGGCCACGGAGACGTTCTTGCCGAGCTCACCGCCGTGCTGGCCGGTGTCGTGCACGCCGACCCCGACCGGGTCGACCCCGAACAGCCCTTCCCGGTCCTGGGGCTGGACTCCCTGCTCACCATCGAGTTCGTCGCGGCCATCGACCGGCACTTCGGTGTCCGCATCGCCGGCGCGGACCTCTACACGTACGCCACCCCCGCCCTCCTGGCCCGCCGTCTGAGCGCGCTGCTGGCCCTGGAGGTCCTGGACGAGGGGCCCGGCATCCCGAAGTCGGAGTGGCACC
>NZ_JBSFZS010000560.1:0-1184 GCF_053600395.1 Streptomyces sp. NPDC005070
GGTTCCGCCTGTACCCGAACGGTTCGCAGCGCTCGGCGCTGGCACGGTCGTTCGGGTGCGCTCGGGTTGTCTTCAACGACGCGTTGCGCGTCCGTGAGGACGCCCGCGCAGCCGGGCTGTCGTTCGTCACCTTGGGGGAGCTGTCGAAGCGGCTCACGGCATCGAAGAAGACACCAGAACGGGCGTGGCTCGGCGAGGTCTCGTCGGTGATCCTCCAGCAGTCCCTTCGCGACCTGGACACCGCGTACCGGAACTTCTTCGACGGCCTCAAGGGCAAGCGGCCCACGATGGGGGCACCCCGGTTCAAGTCCCGCAAGGACAACCGGCAGGCCGTGCGGTTCACCGCGAACGCCGGGTGGAGGATCACGCCCGGCGGGAAGCTCCGCCTTCCGAAGATCGGGGACGTGCGGGTGAAGTGGTCCCGTTCCCTGCCTTGTGTCCCGTCCACGGTGACCGTCATCAAGGACGCCGCCGGAAGGTACTTCGCGTCCTTCGTGGTCGAGACCGAACCGTGCGAAGTCCTGCCTGAGACCACGCCCGAGGTCGGCATCGACCTGGGCCTGTCGCACTTCGCGATCCTGTCCGACGGCACGAAGACCGACAGCTCCCGCTTCCTGCGGCGGGCCGAGAAGAAGCTCAAGAAGGCACAGCAGTTGCTGAGCCGGAAGGCGAAGGGATCCAACAACCGAGGAAAGGCCCGGCTCGAAGTCGCCCGCGCTCACGCGAGGGTGGCCGACGCACGGCGCGAGTTCCACCACCAGCTCTCCACCAAGCTGATCCGCGAAAACCAAGCCATCGCGGTGGAAGACCTGGCGGTCAAAGGACTCGCCCGCACGAAGCTGGCCAAGTCAGTGCACGACGCCGGCTGGTCGCAGTTCGTGTCCATGCTGGAATACAAGGCCGCTCGGTACGGGCGCACCCTCGTGAAGATCGGCCGGTTCGAGCCGACGTCTCAGACGTGCTCGCAGTGCGGCGTCAAGGAAGGCCCCAAACCACTGCACGTCCGTACCTGGGAGTGCGGAGCCTGCCGGGCCGTCCTCGACCGGGACATCAATGCGGCGGTCAACGTCGCCAAGGCCGCCGGACTGGCGGTGTCAGCCTGCGGAGCGCGGGTAAGACCGGGACTCGTCCCGGCGCAGCGCGATGAAACAGGAACCCACCCGAAGCCGCGCCCGACAACAGCG
>NZ_JBSFZS010000561.1:0-1176 GCF_053600395.1 Streptomyces sp. NPDC005070
CCAACGGCGTCGACTACGCGCTGGCCTCCTCGGTCTGGACGAAGGACCACGGCCGCGCGATGCGCCTGTCCAAGTCCCTCGACTTCGGCTGTGTGCCGCGATCGCGAAGCAGTCCGGCACCGCCTCGTACTACGGCACGGCGACGGGCGACGCCAGGGTGGCCGGGATCTCCGGCACCGTCCGGGCCACCCTTTACCAGGGTGAGTCCCGCGCCGGCAGCTACGAGATGATCGCGGGGCACTGGATCACCGGGCGGGGCCAGGTCGTGGTGCCCACCCACTTCCTGGAGCGGACGGGAACCAAGATCGGCGAGTCCGTGCGGGTCACCTTCCAGAAGGAGACGGTGAGCCTGCGCATCGTCGGCGAGGCCTTCGACACGTCGGACGACGGCATGCGGGTCCACGCGGACCTGGCGAGCTTCTCCAAGGCGAAACCGGAGGCCTTCCATATCGAGGTCAAGCCGGTGGTTTCTCCCGCCGATTACGCGCGGAAGCTCGCCGATGTGGTCGAGCCGCTGGGCGGCGCCGCCTTCGCCGAATCCGCCCCCGAGGGGGAGAACATGATCGTCCTGCTCGAGGCGATGGCCGCGCTTCTCACCCTGATGCTGGTCTCCGTGGCGGGCCTCGGCGTGCTCAACTCCGTCGTCCTCGACACCCGCGAACGCGTCCACGACCTCGGCGTGTGCAAGGCGCTCGGCATGTCCCCGCGGCAGACCGTGAGTCTCGTCCTCGCCTCGGTGGCCGGCATCGGCGTGGTCGGCGGACTGATCGGGGTCCCGGCCGGGTTCGCGCTGCACGACTACGTCCTGCCGGTCATGGGCGAGGCCGCCGGCACCGGCCTACCGCCGTCGGTCCTCGACGTGTACGACGGCACGCAACTGGTGCTGCTGGGCCTGGCCGGAGTGCTCGTCGCCGTGATCGGCGCGATGGCCCCGGCGGGATGGGCGGCCAAGGTCCGCACGGCCACGGCCCTGCGCACCGAGTGACCGGCGGTCCCTCGACGCCGTGCGGCGCCCACCGAGCCACGGGGGTGCGAACCGCACGGCGCCGGGGGGCGGTTGACCTGACGGATCGAGGCCCCCACGGTTCACTGGTTCATCCCGCGTCGAGGCACAGGCAGAAGGGGTGGCCGGCCGGGTCCAGAAGGACGCGGACGTGGTCCTGCGGCTGGGATTCC
>NZ_JBSFZS010000562.1:0-1168 GCF_053600395.1 Streptomyces sp. NPDC005070
TTGGCCGCGGCGATTCCGCAGACCCCCCAGGGGCCGACGGCCAGGACCCCGGTCCAGCAGGTCGCGACGATCCCCGCGGTCATCGCGAACAGCGGCCAGCGCGGTCAGCGCCTGGCTGCGCAGGGCGACGATGCGTGCCCCGTCCTTCAGGGAGAGCGCGCCGGCCGCGCAGGCGGCGGCGATCTCTCCCTGGGAGTGCCCCACCACCACGTCGGGGGCCACGCCCAGGGAGCGCCACAGTGCGGCGAGGGAGACCATCATCGCCCACAGGGCGGGCTGGATGACGGCGTCGACGGCGTCCCCGTGTTCCAGTGACGGTGCCGTCCGCGCCTCGCCGATCAGGTCCAGCAGGGACCAGTCGAGCCACGGTTCCAGCGCCTTCGCGCAGGCGTCGATGGAGCGGGCGAACACCTCGGACTCGGCGTAGAGCCGGCGGCCCATGCCCGGCCACTGCGAGCCCTGGCCGGGGAAGACGAAGACGACCGGGCCCGCGGTACCGGCGGTGCCGCGCGCGGCACGCGGGCCGGCGGTGCCGGCCGCCACCGCCGCGAGGCCGGCCAGTGCCTCGTCGCGGTGCTCGGCCAGGACGACGGCGCGGTGCTCGAAGAGCGGGCGGGTCGCGATCAGGGAGTGCCCGATCGCGGCCGCCGGCAGTGAGGGGTCGGCGCCGACGAGGTCGTGCAGCAGCGCGGCCTGCCGGCTCAGGGCCTGCTCCGAGCGGGCCGACAGCACGAGGGGCACCGTCTTCGTGACGATCGCCGGGGCCGTGTTCCGGTCGGCGGCGGGGGGTTCGGCCCGGGAGGGGGCCTGTTCGAGGACGATGTGGGCGTTGGTGCCGCCCATCCCGATCGAGGACACCCCGGCCCGGCGCGGCCGGCCGGCTTCGTCCGGCCAGGGCCGCGCGGCGCGCAGTACCTCGAAGTCGTCGTGGAAGGCGGGGACGGCGGGGTTGGGGGTGGTGAAGTTCGGGGTGGGCACCAGGTGGGCGTGCTCCACGCACAGCGCGGCCTTCACGAAGCCGACGATGCCCGCGGCCGGCTCCAGGTGGCCGACGTTGGCCTTCACCGAGCCGACGGCGAGCCGGCGTCCGCGGCCGCTCGCGCGGAACACCTCCCGCAGGCCCGCCAGTTCGGCCGGGTCGCCGAGCCGGGTGCCGGTGCCGTGGGCC
>NZ_JBSFZS010000563.1:0-1163 GCF_053600395.1 Streptomyces sp. NPDC005070
GTTGCTGATACGGAACGAACGGCGGCGCTCCTCACGTCCCGCCTGTTTGGCGAGCTCCGCCCAGGCGGGCAGGAAGTCGGCGCAGTGTGCGAGGGAACCGCGGTAGGTCATCAGCAGCACCGCGGTCACGGGGTGCCAGTCGGCGGCGAGCCATCGAGCAGCCGTCCACCATGCGGTGACCGCTGCACGGGCGTCGCGGCGGTAGGCAACGGCTTCGCGCTCGTATTGCTCCGCCGCGGCTTCGCTGTGGCGCACCGACCACGTCAGGAAGCGCAGCAGACCGGGGGTCTCGCGGGTGCGGGCGGCGTCCAGGAGGCGGGGCAGGTCGGGGCGGTGGGTGACCCTGCTCGGCGCATGCGCGGAGCACCAGGGCGAGGGTCTGCCCGCTCTTGGGGGAGGGGCTCTGCCGGAATCGGACTCCGGGGGGACAGCACCGACTGAGGCGCCGAGTCGGCGCCGCCCGTCCAACTGTGCAGCAGGCTGCCCCGGTAGCCGGTCTAGCTGCCCCGGTAGCGCGGCAGGGAATCGGCCGGCGCGATCGCCCCCATCACGTGGACTGAGCCGAGACTCACGCGCAGCGCGGTGAACTGGTCCCAGTCTGATCGGCCGGTGACAAGAGGGGTAGCCGTGACGGGACTCGAACCCGTGACCCAGGACTTATAAGATCCGCGCTCTACCGACTGAGCTACGCGGCTGGGAGGTGGCCGCACCCTTCAGGGCGCGGCCTGCGGGCACCAGGGAAGGCGCTCCCGGTGGGTGTTCAGCTGAACATGATGCGGGCCATGGTCGAGTCGATCAGTGCCACGGCCTCCGCCTCCGGCATGTCATCGAGCCGGGCGAGTGCCTCAAAGTCGATCTCAAAGTCGTCGTCCGGGAGCTGCTGCTGTTCGATGACGAGTTGGATCACTTCCTGTGCGCTGGCACGCCTCGGGTTGAGTGCGGACGGGTCGGCGGGGTTCTGGTTGGCGTCGGTGGGCATCGGTACCTCCGTAGAGAGCCCGGTTAGGGCCCCCGCTTCGCTCGGCGGTCGCCGGACGGGATGGGCGGGGGTGGTGGACCCGGCCGGATTCGAACCGGCGACATTGGGCGCTTTTAAGGCGCCTGCTCTGCCACTGAGCTACGGGCCCTTGGGTGGCCGCCGCCCCGCAGGGCGGGGAGTGCGG
>NZ_JBSFZS010000564.1:0-1162 GCF_053600395.1 Streptomyces sp. NPDC005070
GTGCCGGGCGTGGACGACGGCCCGGAGCCCGCGGCTCCAGGGTTCCGTGATCGCAGCGGGTCTGATGTCCACTGTGCCGACGTCGGTGAGCGGGTGCTTCGACCAGAGTCCTACGGTGCCCGCCACCGCGCGGTACGGGTAGCGCGGCGCGAGGGTCCTTTCGTAGACCGGCAGCGCCGCGGGCAGCAGTTCCTCCAGGGCGATGAGGTCGGGCTCGGCGTCGGCCAGGGAGCGGGCCGTGCCCGCGGGGTCGGTGTTCTCGTCGCCGGCGTTGTGCTGCACCACGACCAGGTCGTGCGCACCGGGCTTCGCCTCGGGCAGCAGCAGCCCGCCGAAGAGGTGGGTCCAGGCGGCCACCGGCAGGAGAAGGGCCAGGAGGGCGAGCAACGAGCGGCGCAGCAGCGCCAGGACGAGCAGCACCACGATCACCAGCCCGGACCAGGGCAGGAACGACTCCAGCAGACTGCCCAGGTGTCCGGGGGAGTCCGGAACAGCCCCGTGGAAGGCCGACAGGGTTGCAGTCAGAACCGCCGACGCGGCGAGCACCCGCCCTCGCGTCCACGACGCCTGGACCCGCTCCCACGTCCACGACAACCGGCTCCTCGCGGCCCCGCGCCCAGGCCGTCTCCGGCCTGCCTTCCGCTCCTCCGCCGCTTCCTCCGCCGTCGCACCACCGGCTCGCTCTCCCATGGATCTCCGTCCCTTGCCGTGTTCCTTTCCCCTTCAGGACGAGCCGCCTGGGGGTTCGGGTTCTGCTGTCAGCCGGAGGGTTGGGTCGTCGTGGCGTTGTCCTGCGGTGGGAAGCCGCCCCACTGGGGGGAGGGGGACGGCGCTGGTGTGGTGATGGGTTGCCCCTTGGACCAGTCGCGGTACTTCACGGAGAAGGGGTCGGAGGAGTAGTGGGACAGGTAGTCCGAGTCGTCGTGGTGGAAGGGGACGGTCATCTCCATGGACACCGGCTGGTAGTTGCTGCCGGTGACGATGGTGAAGCTCAGTTCCTTGCCCGGGCCTGCATTGGCATAGGGGCGGTAGAAGAAGGCTCCGGTCGGGTCGGATGCCAGGGTCGCGAGGGAGACCCGGCCGGTCGAAGCCGAAGCGGTGAATCTTGCGGTAGGCGGCGACGCGTTCGCCGGCGGGGGAGTAGACGAGGGAGGTGGTGTAG
>NZ_JBSFZS010000565.1:0-1158 GCF_053600395.1 Streptomyces sp. NPDC005070
CTTGGGAGAGTGACGATCGCTCCGCTAGGTTCTGGTCGCCCGATCCGGACTCTGGAGCGTAGGCGATGTAGGCGGAGCGGCCCGCGCCGCCGCTCATGGTGTCGCCGAAGATGTAAACGAACAGCAGCAGGAGCATCACGGGCGTGAGCAGCAGGTTCAAGGTGAGCGAGGGATAGCGGCGAGCGTGCAGCAGGTTGCGGCGCAGCATCGTGGACGAGTCGCGCACGGCGAGGGAGAAGGTACTCATCGGAGGGTCTCCTTGGGCTGGTCGGGCCGGCTCGGCTGACTCGGGCGGTTCGGCTGACTCGACTGGCTCGGCACGGTGGTGGGACCGGTCAGGGCGAAGAAGACGTCGTCGAGGTCGGGGGTGTGCACGGTCAGTTCGTCGGCCTCGATGTCCGTGGCGGCCAGCCAGTCGAGGATGGAGTGGAGTTCCTGCTGGGTGCCGTCGCTGACGATCTGCAGCGCCAGCGCATGGTCGTCCCGGGTGGCCCCGCGCAGCGTGGTGGCGGCGGAGCGGTAGGCGGCGGGGTCGGTGAAGCGGAGCCGGATGTGCCCGCCCGGGATCAGCCGCTTGAGTTCCGCGGCGGTGCCTTCGGCGGCGATCCTGCCGTCGTTCAGGACGGCGATGCGGTCGGCGAGCTGGTCGGCTTCTTCCAGGTACTGGGTGGTGAGGAAGACCGTGACGCCGCCGGTGACGAGTTCGCGGATGATGCCCCACATGGTGTGGCGCGAGCGGGGGTCCAGGCCGGTGGTCGGCTCGTCGAGGAAGATGATCCGCGGGCTGCCGACCAGCGTCATGGCGATGTCCAGGCGGCGCTTCATGCCGCCGGAGTAGGTGGAGGCGGGCTTCTTCGCGGCCTCGGTGAGGTCGAAGCGCTCCAGGAGTTCGGCACTGACGCGCCGGCCCTCGGCCTTGGAGAGGTGGTGCAGGTCGGCCATCAAGAGCATGTTCTCCTGGCCCGTGATCAGGCCGTCGACTGCGGAGAACTGCCCGGTGACGCCGATCACGGCACGAGCCGCCTGTGCCTCCTTGGCCAGGTCGTGACCGCCGACGCGCAGCTCGCCGGCGTCGGCACGGATCAGGGTGGAGAGGATCTTGACGGCGGTGGTCTTGCCGGCGCCGTTCGGGCCGAGCAGGGAGAAGACCGTTCCCTC
>NZ_JBSFZS010000566.1:0-1158 GCF_053600395.1 Streptomyces sp. NPDC005070
AGCAGGGCACTGCCCGCGGGCGGGCCGGCGAAGCCGGACGCGGCGGTCTGGGCGCCGCGCAGGCGGGAGTTGGCGCGTTCCAGGACGGCGGTGTCGCGGCCGAGCAGATCCGGCAGATAGGCCGTGGCGGCCGTGTCGAAGAAGAGTCCGCCGAGGCCGAGGAGGAAGGCGACGGCCGCGAGCAGGGGAATGCCCAGCACGTCGAGTGCGGCCGCTGCCGCCGGTATCGCGAGCAGCACCGCACGCGCCGCGTCCGTGACCCACATCGTGCGCCGGCGGTCCCAGCGGTCCACCAGCGCGCCGCCGAGGACCCCGAAGAGCAGCCACGGCAGGGTTCCGGCGGCCGTGACGACGGCGAGCGCCATCGGGTCCCGTGTCAGCGTCAAGGCGAGCAGCGGCAGCGCTGCGTGTGTCACCCCGTCACCGAGCGAGGACACCGTCTGCGCGGTCCACAGCCGTCCGAATTCGGCTGGCAACTTCTTTATGTCTGTGGTCACTTGGCGTCTCCTTCGGCCTGCCGGCGCGATGCCGGGTGGAACAGTGCGAAGACGAGTGACGTGTCCGGCAGCGAGGGGTCGGACAGCTTCCGGTACTCCTCCGCCAGTGCCTGCAGCCGCGCCCCCAGCTCCGCGAACTGCTCCTCGGTGAGCCGCAGATGCGCCATCCCCACATGCCGCTCGGCGTCCGCCGGCGACGCCTCCAGGTCCGCCACCGCATGCCGCATCAGCACATCCGGGCCTCCCTCGCCCGGATCCGGCAGCTCGATCGACCGCGCGGCCATGGCGTAGTACCGCTCGGTGACGCCCCGGACCTTCCGCGTCCGGACCACCTTCACCAGGCCGGCCCGCTCCAGCAGCCGTACGTGGTAGCTGGAACTCCCCTTCGCAATGCCCACTCGCTCGGCGATCTGCGTGATCGTGGCGGGCTCGAAGCGGAGCACGGCCATGATCCGGTGACGCGTGAGATTGGAGACGGCGCGTAGCTGGTCGTCCGTGGTGACGTGGAACGTCTCGGGGAGATCGTCGGTAGGCATGCGAGTAATGGTCAACGATTCTTGACCATTACCGCGCCGGCCACCGTGCCGTAGACGCGGGCGCCCCGGGCGCGGGCGAACCCGGCGCGTTCGAGGACCATGACCGCGGCGCCCTCGGCCATCAC
>NZ_JBSFZS010000567.1:0-1148 GCF_053600395.1 Streptomyces sp. NPDC005070
GTGGGAGCGAGCGAGAGAGGCTGGAAGGAGCACGGCACTGCCGGAAGCCGTCGGGACCGGGAGCGCCTCGAATCCGGCGCACACTCTTCTCGCCCACCACAGGGACGCCGACCGCTCCGAGTTCCTGCAGCATCTCTACACCGCTGCGGGCAGACCGTCCCTGCGCCAGCTGGCAGAGGAGTCCGGCCATCCGCGGTCCACCGTCCACCGCGCGGTCCAAGGCCAGTCCCTGGCCGGCGGGAAGGACATCGCTTCGACCCTGCTCGCCTATCTCCCGCCGATCGGCCACCAGGACTGGGTCCACGAGGCCGAGCGCCTGTTCGGGGACTCTTCCAGCATCCCCGCCGAAACCTCGGTCCCGTGGCTGTTCAAGGTCAAGGAAGATGACACGGCGGGGCAGGCGGAAGACGCCATCGCCGTCTTCAGGCACACACTCCGAGGGCTGCGAAATCTCGTCGTGCACGGGGACGTTGAGATCAATCCGTGGTTTGCGGCCCAGGTGATGGAGCTGTACGCCGTCCTCGAAGAGGCTATCGCGACCGGTACCGCTGTGGCGGGGCCCGGCGAACCAGCACCGCCCGACCGCCGGACCGGCATCGGCGGGGACGGCGCCCCAGAACAAACCGCAGGCGGCGCCAGCGCCGACCAGAACTCCGTCTCCCTCCAGGCAGCGGTGGAGGACCTCCGCAGGGAAGTACGGGAGGCCCAGAAGCGTCTCCCGGAACGGCCGGTCTTCACCAATGAGGTGGCCACACCGCGGACTGCCAAAGCCCCCACCTCTGAGGAGAAGCGGTGACCACACCCCTGCCCGTTCGTGCACCGCGGACCGCCCCCTCCACGCTGCGCCGCGATCCGCGCGACCTGTGGCCCGAGCACGCCCGCAAGCTGTACGACCATCTCGTCGGCCTGTACGGCTCCGAGGACGTGCTGCCCACGCTCGCCGCCTCCTGGATCGCCCACCAGCGCTCGGTGAACACACAGAAGTCGTACGCCCGCGGCTTCCGCGTCTTCGAGGAGTTCGCCCGGGAGTACGGCTCACACCCGATGGCGGTGAAGTTCGCCCTCGCCGACACCTTCCGGCTCCACCTGGAGACGGCGCCGACCTGGGTGCGGGTCAAGGGCGGAGCGCGCGGCGAGATGACCCGCAC
>NZ_JBSFZS010000568.1:0-1146 GCF_053600395.1 Streptomyces sp. NPDC005070
GTGGAGCCCCGCGGCGGCGGGGCTGAACCGCCTACTGCCGCGGGGTGAGTTCCCTGGAGGGGATGGCGACGCGGCGGGACGCGGACCCGTGGACCTGCCGCGCGGTCTCCCCACTGCCGCACGACGCGACATCGCGCCCCGATGCAAGGGAGCACCGCACATGACCGAGGCCCGGCACGACCGCCCCGCATCGGACCCGCATCCCGCCTCCCACCCGGACCCTTCGGTGGCGCACCACTCGGACAGCCGCCCGGCGGACCGGCCCGGAAGGATCTCCGACCTGCGCCGGGTCGGCATCTCCCCCGACCACTGGTACCCGGTGGCCACCTCTCGGAAGGTACGGCGCAACCGGACGTTCGCGGCCGTCTTCGCAGGTGAGCGGATCGTGCTGTACCGGGGGCGCAGCGGTGCCGTGCACGCGTTGGAGGACCGCTGCGCACACCGGCAGGTACCTCTGAGCATGGGCGTGGTCGAGGGCGACATCCTGCGCTGCTGCTATCACGCGTGGGCCTATCGGGGCGACGGACGCATCTCGCAGATTCCCTACCTGCCCAAGGGCTGCGAGCGTCCACCGCGCGGGGTGCGCTCGTATCCGGTGCGCGAGGCCTACGGGCTGGTGTTCGTGTTCCCCGGTGACCCGGCGCTCGCCGAGGACGCGCCGTTCCCGTTCCTTCCCGAGTACCACTCCGCGACGCACCGCACCATGACGTTCTCCCGCACCGTGCGCTGCCACTACTCGTTCATGCACGAGAACCTGCTCGACATGAACCATCAGTTCCTGCACCGGAGTGTGCTCGGCCGAATCCAGCCGGAACTGCTCGGGTACGACGCCGGGCCACGGCACGTCGAGGCGCGCTATCTCTTCGTCCCCGCCGGAGGGCGCAAGGACCGGGGCGCGGGCCTGCTGTCCGCGGAGGGGATCGGGGGGAAGGACCGGCCCGATGTCATCACGATCCGCACCGAGTATCCGTACCAGACCCTGCGCGACGTCCCCGAGGGCGGCGAGCTGCCCGTGTTCTCGCTCTGGGCCGCGTACGTGCCGGAGGACACGCCTCGTCTCCGAGCGCGCCCTGCGCGAGCTGTACCTGGCGCCCTTCGAGACCATCGTCGAGAAGGCCCGCCCGTGGGGCGTCATGACCGCCTACA
>NZ_JBSFZS010000569.1:0-1143 GCF_053600395.1 Streptomyces sp. NPDC005070
TAAACAAATCGGCCGAACAGTTGATATCTATAGCATCCCGAGTAATTTCACGAATAAACAGCATAATTGAATTGGGTGAGCGGCGTCGGTCACGGGTGATTCTGTGGGCTGTCGCGGCTGTGGTGACCTTCGGCTTCCTTGTCGCGATGGAAATCGTCGCTCGTCACTACGGCATGCCGGGGCCGATCACCAACCAGGCCCGGGAAGTGATCTTCACTCCCACCTCGGGTCCTCTGCTGTACGCCGGCCTGGCATTGATGATGGTCGTCCTTCCCTGGCGGCAGCGGTTCATCTCGCTGGGAATAGCGGCCGGTATCGACGTCGTCTTCTTCCTGGTGCGCTGGGTGGTCGACGCCAAGATGATGTTCGGCAACGGCGCATTGTGGGTGATTCTGGGCTATGCGTTCATCGCCGTCACCCGCCGCACGGGCAGGGAACGAGTCCTGCTCCTGAAAGGCGTCGGACTGGGCCTGCTCCTGGTGGCTGGTCACAAGACGGGCGACACCTGGCTGATGATCACATCGGAGACGCGTCCGTCCGTGCTCGACGCGTACGTGGCCACAGCCGATCACGCGCTGGGCAACCCGTCCTGGGTGATGGGCCGGTTCGTCGAGGCCACGGGCCCGATCGGCTACCACGCCCTCCACCTCGTCTACGGCCAGCTCCCGCTCGCCGCGGCCGTCTTCGCGCTCTACCAACTGCGCAACGTGGCGCGGGAGAGCCGCTTCCCGGCCCACCATCTGGTGCGCACCTTCCTGGCCATCGGTCTGGTCGGGCCCATCGTCTACATGATCTTCCCGGTGGTCGGGCCGGTCTTCGCCTACGGCGCCGAAGGCGGGCAATGGGCAGCGGCCAACCTGTGGCCGCAGACCCCGCTGTCGACCGGTGCCCCGCAGCCGTTTCCGTTCGACGAGATCACCCCGCGCAACTGCATGCCCAGCCTCCACACGGCCTGGGCCACCACCCTCTTCATCCACACCCGCGAGGGCACGCGGCTCCTGCGCAACGCGGGCACGTTCTGGCTGGTCGGCACCCTCACGGCGACGCTCGGATTCGGGTACCACTACGGCGCGGACCTCGTCGCCGGTGTGGTGTTCGCGGCCTTACTCCCCTGCCGAGTTGCGGCGGAGCCGCCACTCAACC
>NZ_JBSFZS010000570.1:0-1137 GCF_053600395.1 Streptomyces sp. NPDC005070
GCGATGGCGGCCGGTCACCGTCCGCGGCGAGGGCCGATGCCCTTCCGCTGCGTCGGGGCGTACGGGAGGGACTGCGCCATGTCGTGCGGGACCCGGTGCTGGGGCCCGCGGCGCTCTCCAGCAGCCTCGGGAATCTGTTCATCAGCATCACCGTGACGATGCTGCCCGTGGTGCTGATCCGTGAGGTGGGCCTCTCGGAGGCGGGCGTCGGCCTGTTCTTCGCCGTCGCGGGCGTCGGGTCCGTACTCGGTGCGATCGTCACCCCGACGCTGACCCGGAGATTCGGACACGGGCGGGTGCTGTGGCTGTCCGCGGCGCTCTGCGCCCCGCTGTACCTGCTGCTGCCCCTGGCCGGCCACGGAGCCCGGCTCGCCGTCGCCGCGCTGGCGTTCCTCGTGATGAACCTGCGGAACATGATCGGCAACATCATCCTGGTCAGCTACCGGCAGCGGGTGACGCCCGACGGGCTGCTCGGCCGGGTCAACGCCACCATGCGCTTCGCCCTGTGGGGAATGCTGCCCATCGGCTCGGCGCTGTCCGGGCTCATCGCCACGTCCGCCGGCCCCAGAGCCGCGCTCTGGGTGGCCGCGGCCGGCACGTCACTGGCGTGGATACCCGTCGCGCTGTCACCGATCGGCGCCATGCGAGACCTGCCGCCACCACCATCCCGCTGATCTCTCAGCGGCCACCTGGAGGACCGACCCGCCATGACCGTTTCGCACGACACCCGCACGCTTCCCGAACTCGCCGTCTCCGCGCGGGAGTCCGCGTATCTGCCCACCATGACCCTGGACACCTACCGACGCCGGATCGCGGAGGCCGACCCGCTCCTGTCCTCCCTCCTTGACTTCGAGCGCCCGGGCGCCGAAGCGGCCCTTCGCGCCTTGGCGGACACGGTCACCGAGTTCGACTCGGACGGCACCGGGCGCGGCGACTCCTACCGCAGGGCGCAGCGCAGCACGATGGTCCGCTGGACCGGGATGCGACAGCTCCTGCGCCTGGCGTCGCCGCCCGCGCCCTCCGGCGCCGGCACGCTGCTCGACGTCCTGGGAGGGGACGGCACCATCGCGCGAGCCGTGAGCCGGGCCGGCGACGCGACGGTGGGGCGCACGAAGGTCCTGACCGGTGACGTGTCCG
>NZ_JBSFZS010000571.1:0-1126 GCF_053600395.1 Streptomyces sp. NPDC005070
CCTACTTCCGCGGCAAAGACGCGCTGTATGCGGACGTCGCCGCACGCGAGCACGTCGTCATCGCCGAGGCCACCCAGATGGACCCGTCCGACCTCCCCGGCTACGCGGGCCGCCTGTTCGACTATTTCGTCGCCCGTCCGGACCACCACCGCCTGCTCACCTGGGGCCGCCTCGAACTGCCGGGCACCGCAGCCGTTGCCGACGATCCCACCCAGGCAGTGATCGCCCGCAAAATCGACCAGCTCCGCCAGGTGCAGCAGGCTGGACAGCTTGACCCCGCCTGGGACCCGGCCGACGCCCTCGCCCTGGTCAATCAGATCGCCATGACCTGGGCGTCGCAACCCGAACTCAGCGAGGCCGCCGCCGCACACGCCGTGGACCCCACCACCGCCGCCCGCCGCGCCGCGGTGGTGACCGCTGTCGAGCGGCTCTTCCCCCGAGCGCGCTGAAGTCCCCCGGACCGGCGGCACTTGAAGCTCCCCTTCAGCCGCGAATCTCAGCGGCCTGACATGCGCGCGGCCTTCTGCCGCCACCCCAGAGGAGCCACCCCATCCCACACCTCCGCCCGCGCGCCTTCAAGAGCAGAACAGCGCACGCTACCCAGCGCTACCGCCCAAGCAGGAATCGGCAAGGGTTTTGCTCATGATCAGACGGCGAACCCCGCAGCCAGGAGTGCTCAGTAAAGTCAACGCCCCAGGTAAGTGGATCGCGGATGCCCACGAAATTGCGGAACCTACATCGGTCTGATCGTGGTCAGTCGCCCATAATCAGGCCGGTTCCCGCGAGGCATCCGTCGACCAGGTGCGGTCGGTACTGGATCTGCTTGAGGCTTCGTTTCACGGTCCTGGCCAGTTGGTCGAGGTTGGCGGCGGCGAGGTTGCCGATGGTCCGTTTGACCAATGACCAAATGCCTTCCTGAGGGTTGAGGTCGGGTGCGTAGGAGGGGAACTGGAAGACCGTCAGCCAGTCGGCGTTCGCTTCGATGAACGCTCTCATCTGCAGCATGAGGTGAGCGCGCAGGTTGTCCCAGACGAGCACGATCGGGCCGCCGAGCTGGATGTGCGCGCGGATGATCAGGTCGCGGTAATCCCGCCAGGTGAAGCCCTTGGCCTCGCCCTTTCGGCCC
>NZ_JBSFZS010000572.1:0-1125 GCF_053600395.1 Streptomyces sp. NPDC005070
GGCGCGTTCCTTGCGTTCGGCGGCCAGGACGTCGCGGTGGCGAGCGTTGGCGTTGCGCCACCGCAGGTAGGCGTGCAGGGCCCGGGTCTGCACGGTGTGGTTGGGGTGGTGGGAGTTGGCGATGGTGAACTGCCGCAGTGGTCCGAAGTGCGCCTCGATCGGGTTGGCCCACGAGGCGTAGGTCGGGGTGAAGCACAGCTCGACCTTGTGTTTCCTTGCCCAGCGACGGATGTCGGCGCCCTTGTGGGCGGACAGGTTGTCCATGATCACGTAGATCGGCACGCCGTCGGGCCGGGCAGCTCGGATCGACTTCAGCGCAGCCAGCGTGTTCGCGGCACCTTTCCTGCGGTGGTTGACGCCCACAGGGTGTCGTCACCGATCGAGTAGCAGCCGTGGAAATAGCGCACCCCGTGGGTGCGGTGGTAGGTGGCGGGCAGCCGGTCGGGGCGGCACTGTGCGGCCCAGCCGGAGCCCGCGACGGGTCTGATCCCGAGCGGGCCGAACTCGTCGAACGCGAAGACCCGGTCCGGGAAACGGTCCAGCACTTCCTCGATCCGGTCCAGTTTCGCCTCCCGCTCGGGGTCCGGGGACTCCTTCCACGTCTTGGTGCGCTGGAAGGTGACACCACGGCGGGCGAGCAGGCCGCGTAATGCCTCGCGGCCGATGCGGATGATCCGGCCGTGGACTTTGCGCAGGTAGGCGACGAGTTTTCGCAGGGACCAGCGGGTGAAGGGCTGGCCGAGCTTGGTCGGGCGGGTGGTGGCCGTCGCCACGACGAAGTCCTCGTCGTCAGGGCTGAGTCGGCGGGGACGGCCTCCCGCCCACCGAGGGTCCAGACAGGCCAGGCCGATCTCGTTGAACCGGTGGATCACATCCCGGACGGTGTCCTCATCGGCCTGCACCAGTTGGGCGATCACCGGCGCCCGGTTGCCGCCGGCCGAGGCCAGCAGCATCATCGCGCGCCGGTAGCGAACTGAGCTGGTGCTGCCACGGCGCACGATCTGCTGCAGCTTCTGCCCCTCCTGGTCGGCGACGACCAGAAGAAACTGATGCTGGAGACCGTCGACGCCGACGCGAACCGCGTCACCCGGCTCATCGCCGAGCTCCTCGACATCTCCCGCATCG
>NZ_JBSFZS010000573.1:0-1121 GCF_053600395.1 Streptomyces sp. NPDC005070
GCCGGACGCCGCGACCGCGGGCCCCCGTTCGGCCTCAGGGACTCTGGACGAACTCGTACGTCAGGAAGGCCAGGCCGTCGCCGATGGTCCTGGCCTCCACCAGGCGCAGGGGCTTCGTGCCGCAGGCCTCGCCGAAGAACCGTTCGCCGGCCCCGAGCACGACCGGGAAGACGACCAGCCGCACCTCGTCGACCAGGCCGGCCTCGATCAGCGTACGACCGAGCCGATGGCTGCCGGGGACGACGATCTCTCCGTCCAGCTCCCGCTTCAGTTTCGAGACCTCGGTCACGACGTCGCCCCGCAGAACCGTCGAGTTGTCCCAGTCGGGTTCTTCGAGGGTCGAGGACACGACGTACTTGGGCATGCTGTTCAACCGGTCCGCCAGCTCGCCGCTCCGGGGCCGCCACCGCACCCCGAAGAACTCGTAGCTCTTGCGGCCCAGCAGCCAGGCCTCGGCGCCCAGTGCCTCCTCCAACGCGATCTTGCTCCACTCGGCGAGGTCCCCGCCCCCGAACCGGGGGAACCAGCCGCCCAGCTCGAACCCCTCCGCACCGTCCGGGTCCTGGACCACTCCGTCGAGCGAGACGTTCTGCGGCCCGCTCATCACGATCTTTCCCATGTCCGATCCCTCCTCGCGCCTACGTTGACGACGACCACGTAGATGCAGGCGCCCGCCGGGGCGAGAACTGGGCGCCGCCCGACCGCCCAGTTCTCGCCCCGGCCGGCGCCTGTACAGGATGGAAGCGCGGCAGGGCTCGGAAGCGGCGGGGCTCGGAAGCCGCGGGGCTCGGAAGAAGGAGACGGTGACGATGAAGGCGGCCGATCTGATCGAGAGGGCGCGGGCCGGGGACGGCGACGCGTTCAGGGTGCTGACCGAGCCGCACCTCCGAGAGCTCCAGGTGCACTGCTATCGCATGCTCGGCTCCTTCGAGGACGCCGAGGACGCCCTCCAGAACACCCTGCTCACGGCCTGGCAGAGTCTGGGCGGGTTCGAGGGACGAGCCTCGCTGCGCACCTGGCTCTACCGGCCGGCGGTGCGGCGGCCGGTGTGCTGACCGCCGGGTACGTCGCCGCGTTCGCCGGGTCGCATCCGCTGGCCAAGAAGGTGGGCGCCTGGCCGG
>NZ_JBSFZS010000574.1:0-1119 GCF_053600395.1 Streptomyces sp. NPDC005070
CGGCAGTGGTTGCCGTTGCCGCTGCTGTGACCGGTGTCGTCGCCGATGAGGCGAGGACCGCGCTCTTGGCTCATCGTCATGCTGTAGCTGCTCGTGGGACAGAGCTGGCTACCTGGACACACAGGGTGCGGGATGTGCTGGATCCGATCAGCCTGAGGGGGTGGCGAGCCGGGTGCACGCCCGGCCCGGCTCTGTGCTCACCGGAGCACCGCGCCAGCCGCCCGCGTCCGGAGCACGACCTCATGTGCGGGCAGGGCCGGGGGGAAGGCACGGGAAACGGGCCCGGGCCCTCCGTTCAGCTGGACTCGCGGACCACGAGTTCGTTCGGCATGATCACCGGCTTCCTGGGGCCGCCCTCGATGAGCGCCAGCAGCAGGCGCACCGTGGCGGTGGCCTGGTCGGCCATGGAACTGCGCACCGAGGTGAGCGCGGGAGAGGTGTAGGCGGCGGCCTCGATGTCGTCGAACCCGACCACGGCCACGTCGTCGGGGACCCGGCGGCCCGCCTGGTGCAGGGTGCGCAGCGCCCCGATGGCCATGAGGTCGTTGGCCGCGAACACCGCGTCGACGTGCGGGTCGTCCTCCAGGAGTTGCCGCATGGCCTCCGCGCCCGACACCCGCGTGAAGTCACCCAGCGCGACGATCGAGCGACGGCCGGTGTCCCGCAGGGTCGCGCGGTATCCCTCGAGCCGTTCGCGGGACTCGTACAGGTCCAGCGGCCCGGTGATCGTGGCGATCCGGCGTCTGCCCCGCTCCAGCAGGTGCCGCACGGCCAGCTCCGCACCGCCCGTGTTGTCCAGCGCCACGTATGGGACGTCCGTCGCGGCGGTGCGGTTGAAGGATGCGACGGGCAGGCCCATGCGGGCGAGCGCGGCCGGCAGGGGATCGGCGCCGTGCAGCGCCACGAGCATCACGCCGTCCACGTGGCCCCCCGCCACGTAGCGCTCCACCCGGGCCCTGCTCTCGTCGGACTCGGCGAGGATCAGCACCACGCGTCTGCCGACGGCCTCCAACTCCCGGCTGACGGTGCGCACCACGGTGGAGAACAGCGGGTCCGACGAGCTGCTCGACGCGATGATTCCGCGCGGGCGCGCGGACCTCGTCGAGTCCTTCGCCTATC
>NZ_JBSFZS010000575.1:0-1118 GCF_053600395.1 Streptomyces sp. NPDC005070
GCGATCTACCAGTGGTCCTCGCGCCTGTCGAACCCCTCCTTCGGCTGGTTCGCCGGCTGGATCATGGTGATCGGAACTGCCGGCCCGTCTTCATACCGGCGTCCTTGACCGTGCTGGTGAAGACGGTGCCGACGGCCGTCGGGCCCTCCGGAGCCTTCGTGATCGCCTGCACCCTCGGGCTGAACTCTGGGTCGTTCGTGCCGGCGGCGAGGTAGGCGAAGACCTCCTCGATGGGGCGGTTGATCTCGGTTGTCGCCTCGAACTGACCGGACACGGTTCCTCCTGTGCTGCGATCACGGACCGCCCGCGAGGGCGCGCGGAGCTTTGCCGCGCCTGGTCAGCCTAGGGGCCGGGAGCCGGGCAGGCGCGTCGCACGGGCAACTTCAGTGGTCGAAAACGTCGGTCAGGCGCACGGTGTAGCCGTCCTCCTCCATGAGGACGACGGTGACGCCGAAAGGGTTGGGATGGTCCAGCTCCATCGGAGTGAACGCGTACTCCACGGCGGCCTTGACCGGGGGTGGCAGTTCGCCGTCCGGTCGTGGCGCGGGGGCCCGACCCCAGTCGAGCGCGGTCGCGTCCTTCTCCCCGGTAGCGGTACCGGCGGACGGGGACGAGGACTCCTCCGTGTAGGGGAACTGGTGCAGCACATGCCCGTCCGGGGTGGCGCGGACCATGTTCAGACACGGGGAGGGACCGACGGCGGGCAGCTCACAGGCCGTGGCCACCTCCTGGGTCTCCCAGGCCAGGACGACCTCGTCCGCGCCGGCCGCCGCGGCGATGTTCGACAGCGCCGCGATGCCGGTGAGCGCGTCGGCGCCGGGCTCGGTCGGGCGCACCCAGACCAGCCCGACCAGCTCGCCCCGCACGAGCGGCATGATCACCGGCCGGGGCACCGCACCCTCGCGCACTCCCTTGACGTAGGTGCTCTTCATCGAGCTGACCAGCGTGTCCCACGTTCGCGTGTCCACGGAAGCCCCTTTGCCGCTGTCGTCTTCGATCACCGCCGACCCTGTCACGCGGGCTGTCCCCGTGTCAGGCGGACGTCGTCCTCTAGGGCCTGTCTGACAATTCCCGTCTGCCCGGCGACGCCATGCACGCTCCCCCAAGCTCTTCGAGCA
>NZ_JBSFZS010000576.1:0-1115 GCF_053600395.1 Streptomyces sp. NPDC005070
GGGCGTCCGAAGCAATGTAGGTACCGACTACTCATTCAGGAGCGTTGGACACCCGCATACGTTTCAGACATCTGAATCACCGCGCACCAGCGGGGATCCGCTGGACACGAAGCAGGAGAAGCCATGAAGGACGTTGCCGAGTTCGAGCTCATCTGCGCCAGCAAGGCGGGCAGCATGAACCACAACGAGATCGTCGTTCCTGTCGACCTGGACGCCGAGGTGGACAAAAGCACGACGCCCGTCTCGGTGTTCGCCGTCGGTGGGGACAGCTGGTCGAACCACAACGAGATCGTAATTGCCGACTGATTCTGTCAGCGCGCATGGGCAGCTTCCGTAGTGGCGGATCTGGCCGGGCTCCCAGGCCTCAGGACAGAGGTGGCCGGGGACGGCGCGTGGAGCAGGTAAGGGCTCGACCGTGATGACGACGGTCCGTGACCGCTTCCGGTCCGCCCCCTACGCGGGAAGGCGCGTGCCTTCCCGCGTCGGCACGGATCGTGGTGGTCGAGGAACTGCTGTCCAGCGTCGGGCGGGCACCACCGTCCCGTTTCTGCTGGTTTATCTGCGCGACGTGTGCCAGCCCGGCCAGCGTCGTCGGCCTGGTGCTCGTGGTGCGGGCCGTCGTAGCACTGGCCGGTGCCGTCCTCGGGGGCACTGTGTGTGACTGGTTTGGGCCGAAGGTCGTCGTCATGGCCCCGGCCGCGACTGCGGTGTTTTCAACGGGGATAGCTGCCGCCACCAGTCCGCTGGCCGGCGGCTCGGCGTTGCTCGCCCACACCGCCGCCGTCACCGTGCTGGCCCCGACCCTGGGCGCGATGCTGGCCCAGGCGGCACCGGGTCCTGTCCGCCAGGCGGCATTCGCCTGGCGTAACGCTGCTGTCAACCTTGGGGGCGCGCTGGGCGCCGCATCTGCCTTGGCAACGCTCTTCCTTGTGGGCACCGGTAGGGGGCTGCCGATGCTGTATGCCTTGGACGCAGTCTCCTTCGCCGGTTTCGCCCTCCTCGTCGCCGTAAGGGTCACCTCTTCGCCCTGGCCGGACTCTCAGGGGCCGAACAGGCCGGGCTGCGCGCCGCGAGTCCGGGCGGCGGGTATGCCGCCACGCTGGCAAGCCCGGTCC
>NZ_JBSFZS010000577.1:0-1114 GCF_053600395.1 Streptomyces sp. NPDC005070
CCGCGCACCTGCGCACCTCGCTGCACCGCTCGCAGTCGATCGGCTCGATGATCCGCGGGGGTTCGGGCGAGGCGGTGCAGCTCAAGCTGGAGGGCCGCGGGCACGAAGTACGCCTGCACGGCATTGGCGACATGGATGAAGAGCACGCGCCAGCTCGAGAACGACGATGTGGGATGGGGCACTCGGCGGAGTGTCTGGCTGCCGGGAGAGAGGAAGACCCATACGATGAGCCCATGATCTCCAGCGCTCGCACCAACTCCGGGGCGAGTTCCGTGCGCTGGATGTGGCTGGTCCTGGCCGTGGTGGCGGGGGTGCTGGGCATGCATGCCCTGTCACCTGCCGGTATGCCGGCTGCGGGCCAGCACGACGTCATGATGTCGGCAGAGCCCCCCGGACATCGCCCCGCGCCCGTCCATGTTGCCGGTGCTGACTGCCAGCATCTGTCCGACGCGGGTGACAGCGGCATGGTCATGGACCACGCCGGCGGGACATGCGCGGCAGGCGGTACGTCCACTGCTTACGTTCCGCCTGCTCTGATGCCGGGCGTGGCCGCCAATGTCGACCCTGCGGCGACTGTCGGCGGCAGCCCGGCTCCTGGGCCGGTTGACGGCCGCGCACCACCCGATCTCTCCGAGTTGCAGCTCCTGCGGATCTAGAGGCTCCCGCACGACACCCTCCTGACGGGGTGTCGTGCTCCGGCCTGCATGCATCCGTATCTCCCGCGCGTGGGCGCGGGCACTTCAAGGAGTTGTACCTCTCATGGCACCTCGCCGTTCTCTCCTCCGCCGGACCATGGCACTGGCCGCCGCCGCCACCGCAGCGGTGGTGCTGGCCGCCTGCGGCAGCAGCGATTCCTCCTCGTCCTCGAGCCACACGGGTCACGACATGGGGGCGACGTCCACCGCCAGTCCCTCGGGCACCGCCTCTATCGCACAGGGCAGCCACAACGCGCAGGACGTGTCGTTCGCCCAAGGGATGATCCCGCACCACCGGCAGGCCGTGGCCATGGCCGATTTGGCCCTGGACGATCACCATGACCGTGGTCAGGAGCTGGATGAGGGTGGCGAGGTCGGTGTGCCGGCCGATCAGGAACCCGATCGCGGTGATGACACCC
>NZ_JBSFZS010000578.1:0-1113 GCF_053600395.1 Streptomyces sp. NPDC005070
TGCGGCGTTCCATTTCGTTCCGCCTCGTTCCACCGGCCCGTCAGCGGCCGGGCAGCGGAACATCGCGGCGCAGCGCGACCCCGGCGGCAGCGGCACGGGTGGTGATCGTGGCGACGGCGCGTTCGGCGAGGGCCGCGATGGTCAGGGAGGGGTTGACGGTGAGGGAGGTGGGGACCGCGGCGCCGTCGGTGACGAACAGTCCGCTGTGACCGCGTAGTTCATGGCCGTCGGTGAGCGCGCTGGTGGCTGGATCGTCGCCGATCCGCGCGGAGCCGAGCGGATGGGCCGTGACAGTGCCGGCTACGTCCTCGCTCCACGGACGGACCCGGGAAAGGCCGTCCTTCTCCATGATCTCCCGCAGCGCGGTGTCGGCCCGGTCCCATGCCCGACGGGTCCGGGAGGTGGGGTGGTAGGTCATGGTGCCCTGTCCGAGCCCTGGTGCCAGCCGGGTGAAGCTGCCGGTGAGCGGGACGATACCGAAGGTGCCTTCGTTGTCGTCCTCGGTCATGGCCAGCAGGGTGAGCCAGGAGCGCCACCGGGCCCGCATGTTCCGCTTCTCGATGCCGAACCATGCAGGTGACCCGGCGGACTGGGCCAGCAGGTTGGTCAGCGGGGGGAAGTAGATCTGCTGGAGGGTGAAACGGCTGTACTCCGGGGCGGTGGGGTCCAGATGGTCGTAGGTGGCGGCGGTGATGGGCCGGCCCACGGGCAGCCCGCGGTAGGCGGAACCGTCGGGACGTGACAGCTCCAGCAGTGAACGCGCCTTGTCCTCGACGATGTCCGCGACACTGACGCGGTCGCCGTTGCCGGAGAAGTAGCGCCCGACAGCGTCCGGGATGCCTCCGAGGAGGAGAGCGGAGCGCTGGAGGATCACGGGTGTGCCCACGGCACCGGCGGCGAGGACGACGACCTTGGCGTGGATGACGCCGGCCTGCGTGCTGCAGCTGTAGTCGTCGGGGTCCAGGACGGTGTAGCCGACGGCGTAGCGATAGCCGGACATCGGCGACGGGGTGAGGGTCTGCACCTCGTGCAGCGGGCGGATCTCCGCGCCGTGGGCCTCCGCCGCCGGCAGGTAGTTGAGCAGCAGGGAGCGTTTGGCGTCGAAGCGGCAGC
>NZ_JBSFZS010000579.1:0-1099 GCF_053600395.1 Streptomyces sp. NPDC005070
GCGCCAAACAGCGTGCCGTTCAGGCCCTGCCGGGCGGTGGCACGCGGGACGTGGTGATCGACGCGCGGCGGCGGGAGCAGCCGGCGCTGACGGATGAGCAGGTCGTACGGCTCGTACGGCTGGGGCGGCGGATCGAGGCGCACTTCGGCCGCCCTCAGGACATCGAATGGTGCCTGGCCGACGACGACTTCCGGATCGTGCAGAGCCGGCCCATCACGACACTCTTCCCCGTCCCGAAGGCCGACGACCAGGAGAACCACGTCTACGTCTCCGTCGGCCATCAGCAGATGATGACCGACGCCATGAAGCCGCTGGGGCACTCCATGTGGCGGCTCACGGCCATGGTGCCCATGCACGAGGCCGGCGGGAGGCTTTTCGTCGACGTCACCCGGCGCCTGGCCTCGCCCGCGAACCGGGCCGCCCTCCTGGACGTCATGGGGAAGGGGGATCCGCTGGCCAGAAGCGCTCTGGAGACCGTCCTCGACCGCGACGCCTTCGTCCCCTCGCTCCCTGATCCGGCTCCCGGCGGGCCCCCGGCAGCCGACGGGTCCACCCCGGCCGAGGCCGATCCCGCGATCGTCACCGAACTCATCGAGCGGAGCCGGGCGTCCGTCGCCGCCCTGGCGCGCGACATCCGTACGAAGACCGGAACGGCGCTGTTCGACTTCCTGCTGGAGGCCTTCGAGGAGCACAAGCGGGTCCTCGGTGATCCGCTGAACATGCGGGCCATCATGGCGGGGATGGAGGCCACCTGGTGGCTCAACGACAAGCTGCTGGAGTGGCTGGGCGAGAAGAACGCGGCCGACACGCTGACGCTGTCCGCTCCCGACAACATCACGTCGGAGATGGGCCTTGACCTGCTCGACGTCGCCGACGTGATCCGCCCACGGCCGGAGGTGGTGGCGTTCCTGCGGGGCGTCGAGGACGACGGCTTCCTGGACGAGCTGCCGAAGCTCCCCGGCGGGACCGAGGCCCGGGACGCCATCGAGGCCTACCTCGACCGGTACGGCATGCGCTGCGTCGGCGAGATCGACATCACGCGGCCACGGTGGCGCGAGCGCCCCGCCACGCTCGTACCCGTGATCCTCGACAACGTCAG
>NZ_JBSFZS010000580.1:0-1099 GCF_053600395.1 Streptomyces sp. NPDC005070
ACCGGGGCAACCGGTCCCCGGCTGCGGACGACGTACCTGCTGAGCGGAGGTGCTCGGAGCGCGTCACGCGACCGGTGCTGGACGGCGCATCCGGCACGTCCTGGCGAGATGCGCGACGATCTCCCCGCCGGTCAGGCCCTTGGAGGCAAGCGGGAGAGTTGTCTAATGCTCGCCGGCGTCGTCCTCGTCCAGCTCTGGGGCGTCCGGATCGCGCAGCGGGCGCAGGGCGCCGGCGGCCGGGGTGGAGGCGGTGAAGCTGTAGCGCCCGAGCAGGTTCAGGTTGCGGTGCTTGAGCGGGGAGAGCCGGGCGACGTCCTCCTCGCGGATCTCGTGCCCCTCGGCCTGGAGCTGGGCGACGGCGGCGTCGATGTACTTCGTGGTCCAGAGCACGATGGCGTTGAGGACCAGGCCGAGCGCGCCGAGCTGGTCCTCCATGCCGTCGCGGTACGCCTGGTGGATGGTGCCGCGCTTGCCGTGGCACACGTCCCGGGCCAGCTTGTGGCGGGACTCCTGCACGGTGAGCTGCCGGTTCATCTGCCGGCGGTAGGTGTCGTCCACCGGGTCGACCACCCGCAGCAGGTGCTCGGTCTTGGCGATCCGCCCGTACTCGGCGAACGCCGTCCCCAGCGGGGTCGGGCGCCCCTCGCGCCCGAACATCCGCAGCAGGTCGTACGCGCGGACCTGGTTGGTGACCAGGGATCCGGCGACCTTCAGCATGTCCGGCCAGTGCGTGATCACCTTGGTCAGGTTCACGCGGTTACGGGCCAGGTCCTCCACTGCCCCGTAGGTGCCGGTCTCGACGCCGGGCATCGTGGCCCGCCAGAACCGCTGGTCATCCAGGTCGCGGAACCGCGGGCTGAAGTTGTAGCCGAGGATCTTGAACAGGCCGAACACCATGTCGGAGTACGGGGCGTTGTCGGTGGCCACCATCTCCGGCTTGCGCCCGCCGTCGAGGTTCAGCAGGGCGTCCAGGATGTGCAGGGAGTCGCGCGGGGTGCCGGGGACCGAATTTTCGGTCCGCCTCCAGGGCGAACAGCGCCGCGGCGAGGACGGGGAAGGCCAGCAGCACCAGAACCGCGGTGAGCAGGACGTTCCACAC
>NZ_JBSFZS010000581.1:0-1093 GCF_053600395.1 Streptomyces sp. NPDC005070
CTCGGCGGGGGCGACGCGGGTGATGATTGCCGCGTGCCGGGCTGCTGGGCTCAACGACAGAGGCGGTCGCCGCCGTTCTGCACGCGCGCGGCGCGCCCGCCCCCTCTCGCCCGAAAGTGCTGCCGGAGGTGGGCGTTCGCGACGCCGGCCCCCATGGGTAGGACCTCCGGCTCCGACGGGCGGTCTACATACCCATTGGTATGGACTATTTGCCGCGCTGCCTTTGGAAGGAAAGCGGACGTGAATGACGGAACGCTGCCTCATTCGTCTGACCCCGACCGTGTGTTCGAGGTTTCGGATGAACGGCTCGCGGCCGAGCTGAAGAGGCGGGGCGGCGCAACCGCGAACTATCCGGTCGGGGAACTCCTGGACCGCCACTGGGAGGCCGTGTTCTCTTACGCGCGGATGTGCACCGGCGGTGTACGGCCCGCCGGAATGCTCACCACCGCGTCATTCACGCGTCTGTTCGGGGATTCGCTGCACCAGGGCGGACCGAGCGCCGCCTGGCGCCCCCACCTGCTCGTCACCGTCCGCCGCATAGCCGCCGAGTGGCTGATGGACCCGCGGCGCGAACTGCTCGATCCCGGGCTCCTGGCCGAAGCGGACCGCGCGGACCGGGCGGCGGCACGGCTGCTTCCCCCGGAGAACAGACGCCTGATCTCCCGGGCGTTCCAGCGCCTGCCCGAGCCGGCCCGCTGCCTGCTGTGGCACGGGGAGGTGGAAGCCGAACAACCGGAGATCCCCGCGGCCCTGTTGGGCATCTTCCCCGAGGACGCGGTCACCGAACTGGAGCGGGCCAGGGAGCGGCTGCGGCAGGGGTGTCTGGAGATCCACCACGAACTCGCCCCCAGCCAGGAGTGCCGCCGCTACCACCGCATGCTCGACGTCTCCTTCCGGCGCGGCGGCACCGGCCTCGACCCCGACCTGCGGAACCACATGAACGCCTGCGGCCACTGCCGTTACGCGGCCGACCAGTTGAGCCAGTTCAACGGCGAACTCGCCGTCCCGCTCGCCGAGGCGGTGCTCGGCTGGGGCGCGCTCGCCTATGCGGCCTCCCGGCAGGAACTCGACGATGGGGGCGCTCCCGGCGGCC
>NZ_JBSFZS010000582.1:0-1085 GCF_053600395.1 Streptomyces sp. NPDC005070
TTCGACGGCATCGCCGGCCCCGTCGCCTTCGACGAGTACGGCGACACCACGAACAAGCAGCTCACCGTCTACGAGGTCCATGGAAATATTTTGAGGCGAGAGAACTGGATCCATCAGGGGCAGGGTGACGGCGCTGGGGATACTGCCCAGTCGCACACCTGTGTCGGTGACTGTGGCAAACGTCAGATCGCCGGCAGCGCCCGGCATGATCGGGAAGGCGCACGGCTTCCCGACTGTAGAGATCCAGTGCTGAAGTGAATTGGGCATTGAGGGCTACTCCTTCAAGCGAGCGGGTCGTCCCTCCTCGGTCTTGGGTGTCATCCCCAGCAGCAATGAAACTAGGAATGCTCAGAGTGATCTGCATCACGTGCTTGGTCTGCCGTGAGCGACTCAGCTCAGCTGCCACCGGGGTGGCTGAGTTCCGCTGCTCAGGTATTGCCACTGTCGTCGGCAGCCGGCGTGCCGACGTTCGTCTGTTCGGTTGCTTCGTCGGTGCGGTGTGACTGGTCGGCCGCTGGGGCGGGTTGTGTGGGAGGGGCTGTTCGTGTGACGTGGTTGATGATGATTTGTCGGTAGGTGTCGGCCATCCGTACGAGCGGGTGCTGCATGACCTCGTCTGTGGGTGGACCGCCCGGTTCGCCGGTCTTCGGGGCGTTGAACTGCTCCATGAGCGTTGCCGGCTTGCCGAGGGTTTCGCTGTGCTGTGGTGCGTCGGCGGCTTGGCGCAGGATAACGGTCTCGGCGTCCGTGAGGTGTTCGCCCGAGGCATTGAGCCACTCCTCCTCGTTGCCGTCGGGAGCGCTCGCTGCGGCTTCGTCAGTGAGCGCGGTGAGGATCACCTGGTGCACAGCGCTGAGGCGTGCAGGAAATGACTGGCCGGGCCACGTGCCGCTGTCATTTCGGGGATGCTGGCCAGGGTCTTGGCCAGCGCGGCGGCTCTTGGCGGTGGCCAGCCTTCGGGCCAGGCGGAGCGGGTCTGCCACAGTTGCATCCCCGAGGACGAACGCCCCGTTCCCATCGTGCTGTTCGTCGACGAGGTGGCTGAACTCTTCCTCGTCGCCACGCGCAAGGACGAGGAGCGGCGG
>NZ_JBSFZS010000583.1:0-1080 GCF_053600395.1 Streptomyces sp. NPDC005070
CTCGTCCGTTGCGCCAGCAACCCTCCCTCGAGCGTCACCCGATCAGTGGCCACGCTGAAAGAGCTCACGGATTGAGGCGGTGAACTCGGCCATCGGCACTATCCGTTCAGGGCTGCGCGAGTGGGCGCACCTCGGGGATCTCCGCGCCGTATGAGTTCTTCCGCAGCTTGAACACGCAGGCAGTGTGTGAGGGCACTGCACTCTGCAAGAGTGGCCAGGGCCTGAGTGGCCTCCTCCATGTCGAGGGCACTGAGAGCTTGCATTGCTCTCTCGACTTCAATGGCCCACCGTTGGCGTCCGTACAGGTCGGGGAGCACTCGGCCGCGTCGCCTGCTGGGATTCTCCCGCCGTCTACGGTCTGCCCGTTCCACAAGGACTGCGAGCGGCTGGGCCGCTCGTGCATCTCCCAACTCGGCCAGCCGGACAGCCGCTTGAAGCGTGGGAGATCGTGTGGTGCACAAGACGGCCAGCGCATCTGGGGCACGCGCGTCTCCAGCGTCAGCAAGTGCCATCGCTGCATCTGTGCGGATGCCATCGTTGGCCAAGAGGTCGCCGACCACTGCTGCCAGGATGTCTGCTCCGCGTGGATCGGCGAGTCGGGCCAACGCGGTCGCCATACGAACACGAGATTCAGCGTGGGTGTCGGTGTCGGCACAAACTGCTGCAAGGATCTCGGTGCTGCGCCGGTCACCTCGCTTGCCCAGCTGTTCTGCGGCGTCGGCTCGCATGTACTGCGGCACGTCTGTATCGCCGACAATGCCTATCAGATGATCTGTGGCCTGAGGGTCAGCCGATTGCGCCAAGGCTGCGATTACAGTTTCCCAGGGGCCGTACTGATGGCCGAGGGGGTGCTGAGCTATCTCAGTGGCCAGGTCGCCGAGTGCGTCGGTCCCTCCCACCGCGTCCGGTCGGGCAAGAATCTGCACTGCGTGCGACTTGTTGAAATAGTGGAGTTGATCTCCTGTGGCCAGATGGGCTAGCAGGCCTGCAACGCGTGCGCTTCCTCTTCGAACGAGTGCCTCGGCTGCATCCAGGCGTAGGTCCCCGGCGACGTTAGTGTCGGTGACGAGGCCTTCCAGC
>NZ_JBSFZS010000584.1:0-1079 GCF_053600395.1 Streptomyces sp. NPDC005070
GCCGATCGCGGCCCCGGCCAGGGTGGAGAGCAGTGGCAACCAGTCCATGCGGGCCAGCTTGGGCCATCCCGCACCGGCCGCACCAGGTGTACCCCCGAGAACGAACCCGTATCCCCGCTTCCCTGTGCGAGGCCGCGCGTACGGCGAGATGACGGACGCGCCGAGGCGCAGGGACGCAGGGACGGTTCAGCGCCCGGTGAACTCGGGTTTCCGCTTCGCCAGGAAGGCGTTCAGGCCGGTCCGGTAGTCGTCCGAGGCGCCGGTCTCGGCGATCCGCGCCGCCTCGCATTCCAGTGCGCCGTCGAGCGCCGATCCGGACGCGAAGGTCACGGCGGTCTTGATGGCGGCGAACGCCCGGGTGGGTCCGGCGGCGAGTTCGGCCGCGCTCCGGCGAACCGCACCCTCGAACTCCTCGTCGGCGACGACCTGATGCAGCAGTCCCAGGTCGAGCGCTTCCGCCGCACCGAGGAGCCGGGGGCGCAGCAGCAGGTCGAGCGCCACCGTGCGTCCGGCGATGCGGGGCAGGGTCCAGGAGATGCCGGTGTCGCAGGACAGGCCGATGCCCGCGAAGGCGGTGGTGAACGTCGCGGACGAGGCGGCGATCCGGACGTCGCACGCGAGTGCCAGTGCCATGCCCGCACCCGCGGCGACCCCGTTGACGGCGGCGACCACGGGCTTCGGCATGGTCAGGAGCGTCCGTACGAGAGGGTTGTACTGCTCGCGTACGGCATCGGCCATGGCCTGTCCGTCGCCCACGGTGCGCGCTTCCTCCAGATCCTGGCCGACACAGAACGCTCGTCCGCTTCCGGTGAGCACCACGGCGCGCACGTCCGGGTCGTCGGCCGCGGTCCGCAACGCGTCCAGGAGCCGGACCTTGGCGTTCAGGTCCAGGCTGTTCATCCGGGCTGGCCGGTCGAGGCGGATCGTCCGGACGTCTCCCTGCGTGGACGCGGTGACAACAGCGGTGTTGGGCATGGTGATTCCGTTCCTGGATCGGTGCCGGATCGTCCGACGGGGAGGGGTCTTCAGGCGGTTGTCGACACGACCGTCCGGTGGGGCCGTCCGACGGGGAGGAGTTC
>NZ_JBSFZS010000585.1:0-1076 GCF_053600395.1 Streptomyces sp. NPDC005070
GGCCATGTCGAACCGGTGGCCGTTGATCGCCCAGTCGTACGTGCCCATGCTGCCGGGCCGCGCAGGGCTCGGGGTGAGAGGTTCTCCGTGAGCGTGGCGCGCAGCTGGGTGTGGACCGGCGGGTCCGACGCCAGCGAGGTGCCGGTGAGGGCCTGGTTGGCCGCCGGGTTGAACGCGATCGACGTCGAGGAGAACGACTCCCAGTCGGCGAGGGCTTCGCGTATGACGTCGTACCGCGTCAGCGCGTAGACGCCGTTCTTCGGCAGGCGGACCACGGGACCCAGGTCTCGCAGCTCTGCGTGAACGGGGTAGGGGTCGAGGACGACTTCGTCGGCGAAGAGGTCGACGTCGGAAGTGGGCGGTGTGCTCATGCCCTCAGTGAAAGTGGCCCGTACCGCATTCAGCAAGTGAATGATTTGCATGCCGCAACATGCACACAGTTCATGTTGCCGGCTCCGTGCTCTGATTTTCCACTACCGCGCAACGGTGGGGACAATGTTTTTTCGTGATGTCAATTTCATTGACGACGTGTAAACCGAATGGCTAGCGTGACGGTAGCCACCAGGTGCACCGCCGCACCCACACCGGACACGTGAGGCAGCCATGAGCGTGAACAGCAACACCGTCAACACCGTCCTGGGCCCGGTGCCGGCTGGAGAGTTGGGTGTCGTCTCGGTCCACGAGGCGCTGCTGTCGGTGCTCCCCGGCGCGGAGCACGCCTTCGACATCACCCTCGACCGCGCCGAGATCTTCGGGACGCTCGCCCGCAAACTGCGGGACTTCCGTGCCCACGGCGGCGGCACGATCGTCGACAGCACCGGCATGTTCCACGGCCGGGACGTCCGGCTGTACGAGGCCCTGTCCCGCGCGACCGGCGTGCACATCGTCGCCTCGACCGGCCAGGGACCCGAGGAACTGCTCGGGGGCTACTTCCTCACGCCGCAGACCAACCCGCCGACCCCCTGGCCGGCCGAGAAGTTCGCCGGCCTCTTCACCAAGGAGATCACCGAAGGCATGGTGGTCCCGCGCGTGGAGCGCCGCGGCCTCGCCGGGCTGGTCACCACCGCGGTGACCCG
>NZ_JBSFZS010000586.1:0-1075 GCF_053600395.1 Streptomyces sp. NPDC005070
AGAACATGGGCAGTCTGGCGGCCTTGCACACATACCGTTCGGCGGCGAGCTTGTTGATGGGTCCTCCCTTCCGCCACCGTGCCATCGCGAACGAGAACACCCCGAAGAGGACGAGACCGGCGGCCACGCAGGCCAGCAGCCACGGGCCCATCGGCGCCGCCGCGAAGGACCGCAGCGTGCCGTCCATTCCCTTGGCCTCATCGGGCCGGTACTCCACGGCGGCCCGGACCGCGAAGACTCCCGCCGCCGCGAACACCACGCCCCGCGCGGCCCCGCCACCCACACCCGCCGTGTCGACGGCCCTGCGGACCCGCCGTGACATCTCACCGAGCTTGAGATGCTTGTGGTACTTGCGCAGCACGGCCCGTACGGCGATCCAGCCACCCGCGACGACCAGACCCACGCCCGCGGCGCCGACGATCCACTGACCGCCGGGCATGCCCAGCGCCTTGGCCGTGACGTCCCGGGACTGCCGGTCGCCCGAACCGCTGCCGCGCGAGCCGGCCGCGAAGGCCAGCACCGAGTACGCGACGAACCCGTAGAACACACACCGCGCGGCGGACATCAGACGCTTGCCCGCCTCGCCGCCGTCCTGTCCGGCGGCGCCGAACAGCGCCTCGGAAAGGCGCCACAACGCCATGCCGACGAGCCCCGCGCCGAGAGCCCACAGCAGCGCCGCGCCGAACGGCTTGGCGGCGATCTCCTGCAGCGCACCACTCCGGTCGGCCTGCCGCCCGCCGCTGTCGCCGAAGGCGTGGCGCAGGGCCAGCAGGCCGACCAGGACATAGATCACCCCCCGGGCGACCAGCCCCGCGCGAGCGGCTCCCTCGCGTGCGGAACCGGTCGCCGCGCGACGGGCGCCGATCTCTCCCTCGCGGGCCACCGACCCGGCGTTCACACGGGCCGCGTCTCGTGCGCCGTACTCGATTCCAGCCGCAGTTTCATCTGAACCTCCTGGTCACCGGCCTCCGTGCCCAGTTCGTGCACGGTGAAGGCGGCACCGAGAACCTCCCGCAGACGCTGTGTCGCGCGGGGGCCACCCTGTGCCTCCACGACCGGCTGCCCCGAAAGTTCC
>NZ_JBSFZS010000587.1:0-1063 GCF_053600395.1 Streptomyces sp. NPDC005070
GTGGCCGGCGCCGGCCACCCCCCGGGAGCGAAACAGCGCCCTGAGGCGCTCAGTTCACCAAGTGCCCCGATGCTACAGTCCCGTTGAATGGTATCTGCGGCATTTCGGCACAACGGAGGCTTAGGTGGGAGACAGCCGGGGCGGTAGGTCGGTGGAAGAGAATCGGGCAGCCGGGAAGCGCTCGAAAGAGAATCTTTCCACGGCCGACGACGTCGACGACCCAACCGAGAACCTCATCGAGGATGAGGAACTGGGACCTCCCCTGGGGCAGGCTCTAGGACCAGGTAACCAGAAGCCGCCGCGGGCGCCGGCCCCACCCCCGCCGCCACCGCCGAGCCCCCGCTGACCGTATTCCTGCTTCGCGCGCAGCGTGGGTTCCGGGTATCACGCACCAGGTTCCCACCGAGCACAGTTGATCATTCTGACTGCTGGGCCTCGCGTGAAGATTCCATGCCACGCAGTCTCTGCCTGGGATGGCCACCGATCCTCATTGGCGGCCGGGCTGCAGCACTGTGTCGCCCGAGCAGCGAGTCGATCACTGCCTCCGGGCTCCCGTCTCGGGCCGACCTCCTCGAAGGGCGTTCGCTGTTTGGGTACCGGCCGCTCCCGGGCAGGATCCCAATGAGACCAGGAGCAGCGGGGGTTCGAGGGGTTGGTCGCATACGACCTGCGTGAGTGAATCTCCTCGCCGGCTGCGCGGTGTACGGGTGTGCCGCAGGACCGGAGCCGGGCTCATCGCCTCCTGGCCGTGGTGACTTGGATGCATACGGCCGCAGCCAACGGCCAGACTTACCCATCTTTTGGCAGCGTCCAGCGGCCCCAACCCCGCCCAGGTCCGGGCCGGACACAGCCGTTACCTGAGCTCGACCGCGTACGAGCTTCCGTTGAACTCCCAGCCATCGGTGCCTTCACCGATGTCGGCGACGATGACGTCGTCGATGAAGCGGTCCTCGAAGTCGTCATCGCGAAGGTCTCCGGCCAGCCAGAGCACCTCAATGCCGCTCCAGTCCCCACGGCGCCCGTCGATCCGCAGCGGGGCAGCTCGGCGGGTGCCACGTTCGCG
>NZ_JBSFZS010000588.1:0-1059 GCF_053600395.1 Streptomyces sp. NPDC005070
GCGTCACCGACGTCGCTCCGGGTGACTTCGTCATCCTCAACTGGCGTGCCGTGTGCGGGCAGTGCCGGGCCTGTCTGCGTGGACGGCCGCAGTACTGCTTCAACACCCACAACGCGAAGCAGAAGATGACCTTGACCGACGGCACCGAACTGTCCCCGGCCCTGGGTATCGGCGCGTTCGCGGAGAAGACGCTGGTGGCGGTGGGGCAGTGCACCAAGGTCGACCGGGCGGCATCGGCGGCCGCCGCCGGACTGCTGGGCTGCGGAGTGATGGCGGGCATCGGCGCGGCCATCAACACCGGCAACGTCGGACGCGGTGACAGCGTGGCGGTCATCGGCTGCGGTGGTGTGGGGGACGCGGCGATCGCCGGCGCCCGGCTCGCCGGGGCGGCCACCGTCATCGCGGTCGACATCGATGACCGGAAACTCGAGACTGCGAAGAAGATCGGCGCGACCCACACCGTCAATTCCAAGCAGGGCGATCCGGTGGAGGCCATCCGCGAGCTGACTGGCGGCTTCGGCGCGGACGTCGTCATCGAGGCGGTCGGCCGCCCGGAGACGTACAAGCAGGCCTTCTACGCCCGCGACCTGGCCGGCACTGTTGTCCTCGTCGGCGTACCGACCCCGGAGATGAAGCTCGAACTGCCGCTGCTGGACGTCTTCGGCCGGGGCGGCGCGCTGAAGTCCTCCTGGTACGGCGACTGCCTGCCCTCCCGTGACTTCCCGATGCTCATCGATCTCTACCTGCAGGGCCGACTGGATCTGGACGCCTTCGTCACGGAGACCATCGCACTGGACGACGTCGAGAAGGCCTTCGAGCGGATGCACGGCGGCGACGTACTGCGCTCGGTGGTGGTCTTCTGATGGCCGGCATGGCGGGTGCGCGCATCGAACACCTCGTCACCTCGGGGACGTTCTCCCTGGACGGTGGCGCCTGGGACGTCGACAACAATGTCTGGATCATCGGCCGTCGTGGCCGTCGTCGGCTTCAAGGGCCTCACCGCCGCCGACGGCTCCGACGACTCGTCATCGATGCCGGGGATCGAATCCCAGAAGGCCT
>NZ_JBSFZS010000589.1:0-1059 GCF_053600395.1 Streptomyces sp. NPDC005070
CGACGCAAGGCTCAAATGTTGATCAGATAAGTCGATCAAGTTGTCTGATGTGTCCCTGGCGTCGATAGTCTCGTCCCGCTGCCCGCGCCTGGAACGCCAGGATGGGCGTGCCGCAGAGTCGTCCCGTCCGGGTTGCCAGCTCCACGTACGGGACGCCGAACCGCGGGTCGCGCACCGTCCGGGTCCACTCCCACACCTGCGCGTCGAACTCCTCGGGCGTCGTGCCCGCCCACGACCGGGCGAACGCCTCCAGCAGGGTCGCCACCGCCTCGGGTTCCTGCGTCGCCAGGCCCGCGAAGAACGCCTGGTCCTGTTCAACGAGTGCCTTGTACGGCTGCCGCTCCGCGAGCGAGGGATCGGCCTTCACCTCCTGCTCCCAGACACGGAACACGAAGTCGAACTGCGGTGGCATCGGCTGTTCGACCCACAGGGTGCCGTCGTTGTCGAACGTGGCGATCCGGTCGGCCGGCTCGACGAACGCCGGCCCCGGCCGGGTCGCCCGGTGGACGTAGTCCAGGATCGCCTGCCGGGCCGGACCCTCGTTCCAGCTCGCCAGCACCTGCCCGGTCACAGGCCACTGCTCGGCTCGGCGGCCGCGCCGCCCTCGAACGACCACTCAGGGGTGTTCATGAGCCCGGTCACCGCGGATGGCGGCGCGCGCTGCTCGGACGGGCGCGAGCAGGCGCGGTGCGGCAGGTGGGGAAGGGAACCACCAAGCGCCGCAGCAACGAGGTCATCGGCGAGGAGCCGGCTGATGGGTGCGACGCTCGGATCGGCTGATGGCCGCGCCGTTCGCGGTCAGTCGTCGATCGCCTGGTAGACAGCGGTCCAGAAGTCGTGCCACATCGGCAGTCCCTGGTCCCCCGCGTGGGCCCGCTGCATGACGAAGATCGCCGTCATGTCCTCGGCGGGATCGTTGTACCAGGCGGTGCCGTACAGACCTGGCCATCCGTAACTCCCTCGTGCAGGGCCATGAGCAGGCCGGTGCGGTCGCCGAAGCGCCGGAAGACGGTCCCCTTGCCCACCGCCGCCGCGCAGGCCACGCCTTCCATCGTGAGT
>NZ_JBSFZS010000590.1:0-1056 GCF_053600395.1 Streptomyces sp. NPDC005070
GGCAGTGGCCGAAGAGCGACAGCGGCACGTCGTCGCCGATCATCTCCCGTACGTGGGCCAGCGCGGCGATGTAGTCACCGAGCAGTGTCTCGGCCGGGGGCAGATCCCCGCGGTCGCCGGGGCTGATCCCGCTGCCCCGCCGGTCCAGGACGAAGAAGGCGATGTCGTTGTCGGCGAAGCGGGTGCCGACCTCCCACATCCAGCCGGCGTGACTCTGGAGGCCGTGGAAGTAGAAGACGGCGCCCTTGACCCGCTGGGGGCGCCAGAGGTGCAGGGCCAGGTCGACGCCGCCGGACGACAGGTCGATTATCTCGCGGCGGGTGTTCTGCGGAGGCCTCTTGGTCTCGATCATCTCGTTGTTCTCCTCAGCGTCCGAAGCGGCCTGCGGTGGCGACCGCGGCAATGGTGGGTAGGGCGGGGGTGACCGACGTGCCGGCGGTCGTGGAGACCGGCGCGGTGACGGCGGTGAGGGCGGTGACGGCCGGTATGTCGGCGGTGACCGTAGGGGTGTTGACCGGTGTGTCGGTGATGATGCCGTCGATGCCGGCCATGAAGTCGACGTCCTTCTGGAACGGCTTGTACTTGTACTGGGTGGCGTTGCCCGCCTGCCGGCGGGACTCGGCGTACGCGGTGATCGCGTCGAGCGGCACGGTGCGCACCCTCAGCGGACCGAGCCGGCCGCTGTCCCGCTTGGAGGCGTACTCGATGTTGACCTCGCACAGCTCCCGGTCCACGGCCTGGGAGAGGGAACGGTCGAGGCCCCGGCCCGGGACGGGGACCTCGGCGGCGACGACGTAGTACGGCGGCTCCGCCCACTGCGGCCCACACATGTACAGGCCGGTGTCGAGACCGAGCCCGGCCATGCCCTGCTTGATGGCCTGCGTGACCTCGGCCTCGGTGATCTTCTCTCCGGTGAACGAGTGGAAGACGCCGTCCCGGTGGACGAAGTGCAGCCACGGGGTGCGGAAGGCACCAACACGCTAACCGGGGCCTGTGCGACGACACCAACGTGAACGGTGTCAACCCAGTCACAGTGGCTGACCACAGGCACTCATG
>NZ_JBSFZS010000591.1:0-1055 GCF_053600395.1 Streptomyces sp. NPDC005070
AGACGGGTATGCCGTACGAGGGTTCGGCGAGGTGGGCGGTGGTCATCGGTGCGCGCTCCCGTCGGGTCGGGCGGCCCGCTCCCGGGGCCCCGGCTACGCGGGTGCCTTCGCCTCGACCGCCGACCCGCTGTTCTGGCCGTCGTTCATCGGCGCCGCGCTGATCGTGCTCTCCAACCCGGTCTCCTTCGGCGCGTTCCTCGGCGACTGGTCCCGCTACATCCCGGCGAACACCCCGCGCCGCCGGGTGATGGGCGCCGCGTTCCTCGCGCAGATCGCCACCCTGCTGCCCTTCGTCTTCGGCCTGGCCACCGCGTCGATCATCGCCTCGAAGGCCGCGAAGTACGTCGACCCGGCCGCCCCGAACTACGTCGGCGGACTGCTGGCCATCTCCCCCGGCTGGTACTTCCTGCCGCTCTGCCTGATCGCCCTGATCGGTGGCCTGTCGACCGGCACGACGTCCCTCTACGGAACCGGCCTGGACTTCGCCAGCGTCTTCCCGCGCTTCAACCGCGTCCAGGCCACCTTCTTCATCGGTGTCCTGTCCATCGGCTTCATCTTCCTCGGCCGCTTCGCGCTCAACCTCACGCAGTCCATCTCCACCTTCGCCACGCTGATCATCACCTGCACCGCTCCGTGGATGGTCGTCATGGCGCTCGGCTACGTCACCCGGCGCGGCTGGTACGACGCCGAGGCGCTGCAGGTCTTCAACCGGCGTCAGCGCGGTGGCCGCTACTGGTTCGCGCACGGCTGGAACTGGCGCGGCATGGGCACCTGGATCGTCAGCGCCGTCGTGGCCCTCCTCTTCACCAACCTGCCGGGCCAGTTCGTCGGTCCGCTGGGCAACCTCGCGAACGGCGCGGACATCTCGCTGCCGGTCGGCCTGGCCCTCGCGGTCGTGCTCTACCTCGCCGCGCTCGCCCTGTTCCCCGAGCCGCGCGCCGTGTACGGGCCCGCCGGCCCCCGTTTCGTCGGGGCGTCCGAAGCCGACATCGCGCCGATCACCGGTGGCACCGAGGAGAAGTCGGCCGAGCCCGCCGCGGCCGTCTGACCCATCA
>NZ_JBSFZS010000592.1:0-1054 GCF_053600395.1 Streptomyces sp. NPDC005070
GCGGTCCGGTGGTGACGGCGGCGTGACGGGCGCGGCCTGGCGGGGTGGCGGCGTGACGGGCGCGGCCTGGCGGGTGACGGCGGTGCAGTGGCGGGGCGGTGGTCTGGCGGGTGGCGGCGGGGTGGGTGTCGTCGTGGGTGTGTGCCGGTGGTGGGTGGTGGGGTGGGTGTTGTCGTGGGTGTGCGGTCGTGCCGGGTTGGCGTGTGCCGCCGGGGGTATGAGGCTGACCGTGGGGTAAGGTACCTCACGTTCGGTTTTGTTTTCCTTGGTGTGGAGGGTCCCATGGCACAGCAGGAACGTGCGGTACGGACCCGGCGCGCTGTTGTGGAGGCGGCGGCGGCTGTTTTCGCCGAGCGTGGTTACGCGGCGGCGACCATCGCGGAGATCCTCGAGCGTGCGGATGTCACCAAGGGGGCTCTCTACTTCCATTTCGGTTCCAAGGAGGCCCTGGCGCGCGGGGTGATCGATGCGCAGATCACGGCCGACTACTGGGTGCCGCGGGAGCTGAAGCTCCAGGAGCTGGTGGACATCTGCATGACGCTGGCCCACCGGATCCCGAAGGACGTGGTGCTGATCGCCGGTATCCGGCTCTCGGCCGACGTGCAGGGGCGGGAGCTGTTCGGCAGTGCCTGGCCCGCGTGGACCGAGCTGGTGACGGCGAAGGTGACGGAGGCCAAGGAGCAGGGCGAGGTGCTGCGGCACATCGACCCGCACGAGACGGCGGAGTTCGTCCTCGGCGCCTGGCTGGGCATGCAGCACCTGTCGGAGGCCTACGCCGACTGGGCGGATCTGTCCGAGCGGGCCTCCACGCTCTTTCGTTACGTCCTGCCGGCGATCGCCACCCCGGCCGCCCTGGTCAGCCTGGACATCGCGCCGGACCGGGGTGCGCGGGTCATCGAGGAGGCCGGACGCCTGGCAGCCCAGACCCAGACCCGGTCCGAGCCGCAGCCCCGGCACGAGCCGCAGCCCCGGCACGAGCCGCAGCCTGAGCCGGCGGCCGGCTGAGCCGGCGCGTTCGCGGGTCCGGCCGTTCCCGCGTCGGCGAAGATGCGGG
>NZ_JBSFZS010000593.1:0-1046 GCF_053600395.1 Streptomyces sp. NPDC005070
GGCGCGGCGCGTCACCGCTTCTCGATGATGCGGGCCACGGCTCGGGCCACGTTCTCACCCGCACCCTTGGCGCGACCCTTGCGGTATCCGGCGCCGTACACAATCAGCGCGATGACGGCGAGTGAAACGATGACGTTCAAGGCTTCCTCCGGGGCTTGTCGCTGCCCACGAATGGGCGGGTTTCTCGGTGTGGCCTCCCGATCCGGGGCGCAGATTGGATGCAGCCCCGGACCGGGAGTGTCATTTACGCGATGCCGTAGGAAAGATCGCCTTCGCCGTCACCCCAACGCTTCATGCCGTCCACGCGGTGAGGGTGGAACGGGGCCCAGAATGTCGGGGGAACCCGCAGGAATTCCCGCGCTTCGTGAAGCTCTATTGTCATAATCTTTTCGAGGACTCGGCGGTAAAGCTCGGTGTCGTCGCAATCAGCGACAACAATTCGGAACTCGGCCCACGAACCCTCGATGTGCGAGGGGTAACCCTCTTCCGCGAGTTCCCTTTCCGACTGGAACGCGGGGAAAATGAACTTGACCTTTACGGTCCCCTCGAACCGGTTGGTGTTGTCTTCGGCTTCGAGCGTCCAACCAGGCTTGTAAACAAGCTGGTTGATCAGCCGTACCGCTGACTTGACCTCCATGGTGCTTCCCTTCGCGTGCTGTCCGGCGTTGCCGATTCGGCGTCACCCGATCCGGTCTTACAAGTTCGATACTAGATAGTTCGGGGTGTTGGCGCAACCCCCCCCGTAGAGCAAAAAGTGCGCACCAATCGGGGTACACAACTGGCGCGCCAACTGGTGCATGGCTGGCGGCTGCTGCGGCGGGGTTGCCGCTGGGTGTCGGGCGTGCGCGGGCTTGGTTGGGGGTCTGACATCCCCTCTGCTGCCGCTGCTCCTCCGTCCGGTGAAGGGAAGGGGGGCGGTCGGTGTCGGGCGCGGCGCGGCGGGGCTCCGGACTAGGGGAGTGGGTGCGTGGCGGCCGGCGCCGTGCTGACGGCCCGTGAGGGGCCGTCGGGGGTGTGGGTGCCCGGAGGGTGCCCACAGCTCCTCA
>NZ_JBSFZS010000594.1:0-1043 GCF_053600395.1 Streptomyces sp. NPDC005070
GGATGGCCCAGGGGCCGGCCGTGCAGCAGATCGCGGGCCGTGCCCAGCGGCAGCGAACGGATTCCCCGCTGCAGCTTCTGGATCACGGGGTCCGCCGCCTCCGACCGCTCGACGCGGGCCAGCCCGGCCAGCCAGCGCGCCGAGACGCCGTCCGACGCCAGAATCGTCCGAGAATCCAGAGAAGTATCCGGATCGTATGTGTTCATACCAAACGACTACCCGGAGCGGGGGCACTCTCGCACCCGCCGCTCGTGTGGCGTGAGGTCTTTCCGAGCAGTGCTGCCGTCGGGGAAACGCCCGGCGGGCCGAAGGCGCGCCGCGGCGGCGACGCACCTTCAGCTCTCCGCGCTCCTGCCTCGGTCTGTCAGCAGTAGACGTTGGCTCCCGGCGTGACGCCGAGGATCGACGTGAACCGCTGGTAGGCGTCGACGCGGCTCTGCACCTGCGCGGGGTTCTTGCCGTCGCATTCGAGCGAGCCGTTGATGCTGCGGATGGTCTGGCCGAAGCCGGCGCTGTTGACCATCGCGTTGTGGGGCGTCATGGTGCCGGGGCCCGACTGCGTGTTCCAGTACCAGAGGCCGGTCTTCCAGGCGACGGCGGCGTCGGTCTGGACGAGGTTGGGGTTGCCCAGCAGGTCGATGCCGAGCGCGTCACCGGCGGCCTTGTAGTTGAAGTTCCAGCTGAGCTGGATCGGCCCGCGTCCGTAGTACGCCGACTGACCGGCCGGGCAGCCGTAGGGCTGGCTCCAGTCGCAGTAGTGCGAGTAGTTGGCGGTGTTCTGCTCCACCACGTAGACGAGACCGCCGGTCTCGTGGTTCACGTTGGCGAGGAACGCCGCGGCTTCCTGCTTCTTGACGGTGTCGCTGCCGCTGTTGGCGAAGCCAGGGAACGAACTCAGGGCGGCCTTGAGGCCGTTGTACGTGTAGAAGGAATTCCGGCTCGGGAACATCTGGTTGAACTGCGGCGCGGTGGACGTCATCCAGCAGACCTTGAGCCACGGAGCGGGCCCCAGCGTCGTCGTGGCCACCACCGAGGCGGGCTCC
>NZ_JBSFZS010000595.1:0-1038 GCF_053600395.1 Streptomyces sp. NPDC005070
CACGGCGCTGCGCGCCCGCTACCTGGTGGGCTGCGACGGCGGGCGCAGCACGGTGCGCAAGCTGGCGGACATCGGCTTCCCCGGCACCGAGGCGACGATGACGGCGCTGATCGGTGACGTCGAACTCCCCGATCTGCCCGAGGACTACGTCTGGGTGCGGCGCACCGCGGGCGGGGACTGGTCGGCGATCGCGTTCGAGCCGGGCTGGCACCGGGTGATCACCTCGGAGTTCGACCGGGTCGCGGACCGCGAGGAGAGCGTGACGTTCGAGGGGCTGCGCGAGTCCCTGGTCCGGGTCGCGGGCACCGATTTCGGCATGCGCAACCCCCGGTGGATCTCCCGGTTCAACGACGCGGCGCGGCAGGCCGACCGGTACCGCAAGGGGCGGGTGCTGCTCGCGGGCGACGCGGCGCACATCCACTTCCCGGCCGGCGGGCAGGGACTGAACATGGGCGTGCAGGACGCGGTCAACCTCGGCTGGAAGCTCGCCTCGGTGGTGCGCGGCCGGGCGCCGGAAAGCCTGCTGGACACCTACCACGCCGAGCGGCACCCGGTCGGGGAACGGGTGCTGCACAACACCCGGGCGCAGTCGGCCCTGGTGCGTCCCGGGCCGCAGACGGACGCGCTGCGCGAGATATTCGCCTCCCTGATGGTGTTCGACGAGGTCAACCAGTACCTGCGCCATCTGCTGACGGCCCTGGACATCCGCTACCCCCTCGACGGCGACCACCCGCTGACCGGCCGCCGGGTCCCGGACGCCGACCTGAAGGCGTCCGACGGCGCCACCCGGGTCCACGAGCTGCTGCACGCCGCCCGCCCGGTCCTGCTCGACCTGTCCGGCAGCACGCGGACGGCGGCCATCGCCGCGGGCTGGGCCGACCGCGTGGACGTCGTCGAGGCGCGCGGCGAGGACGAGCAGTGGATCGTCCCGGCCCTCGGCGAGATCCCCGCCCCGGCCGCGGTCCTCATCCGCCCGGACGGCCATGTCGCCTGGGCGTCCGCCACCGGCACGGTGCCCGACGCGCCCGCGCTGCGGGC
>NZ_JBSFZS010000596.1:0-1038 GCF_053600395.1 Streptomyces sp. NPDC005070
CCGGGGCGCCTCGCCGGGCCGGGGCGGCTCACCCGGGCGGGCCGGGGTGAGGGCGGCGCCGGCCGGCGGTGCGGCCGCCGCCCAGAACTCCCGGGCCGCGGCCGTGTCCTGACGGGTCAGCCAGCGGGCGTGGTCACGGATGTCGGGGCGCCGGTCGGCGCCGGGCAGCACGCCGCCGGCGAGGTAGGAACGGTAGAACTGGCGCACCAGCAGCCGCACCCCGCGCTCGTCGAGCAGCGCCCGGTGATAGGTCACCAGCAGCCGGACAGGCCCCCGCCCGGCCCCCGCCCCGGTACCGGTGCCGGTACTGGTGCCGGTGCCGGTGCCGGTGCCGGTACTGGTGCCGGTACTGGTGCGGCGGGCCAGGGGCGGTCCCTCGAACAGGGACACCCGCAGCAGGGGCGGCCGGTACAGCTCGAAGCCGCGCTCGCGCTCGCGGCGCAGCAGGTCCTGCCAGCCGGCATCGGTGTGCCCGTGGCGGACGACCTCGACGGCCGCGTGATCGTGCAGCACCAGGCGGGGGGCGCCGGCCCACTCGAAGGACGCCCGCAGCACCGTCTCGCGCTCGGCCAGGGACTGCCAGGAGGCGATGAACCGGGTGAGGTCCAGCGGCCCCGTCCAGTCCCAGTGGAGCTGCTCCACGAAGCCGCCGGGGCCGCCCTGATGACCGGCCGCCGCCGCGAGCAGCGCCCGCTGATGCCCCCGCACCGGGACCGTGCCCGCGGCGGGCGGCGCCAGCAGGTCGGCCAGCAGGTCGTCGGTGAGCGGCGGCCCGTCCGGGCCGAGCGGGCCGCGCGGGCTGAGCCGCAGGAGATACCGGCCCGCACGCCCGGCCGGACCCCGCACACCGTCCCGCACACCGTCCGGTACGCCGTCCTGCGGCGTGCCGTCCGGTGCGTGGTGCTGCGGCGTGCCGTCCGGTGCGTGGTGCTGCGGCGTGCCGTCCGGTGCGTGGTGCTGCGGCGTGCCGTCCATGGCTACGTCCAGTTCGACGTCGTAGGCCCGGTGGGATCTCGCGACGCGGGCGGCGACCGCCTC
>NZ_JBSFZS010000597.1:0-1033 GCF_053600395.1 Streptomyces sp. NPDC005070
AGCGGTTCTTCTTTCTGGACGACGTCGACCGGGATCTGATCGCGCTGCGGCGCTCGACGCACCACCAGCTCGGCTTCGCGCTCCAGATGTGCACGGTGCGCTACATCGGCCGGTTTCTCCCGGACAACCCGCTCGGCGCCCCCTGGCCGGTGGTCGAGCACCTGGCCGCGCAGCTCGGCATCGAGGACCCGTCGGTGGTGAAGCGGTACACCGAGCGGCCGAAGACGGCGTACGAGCACGCGTGGGAGATCCGGGACGCCTACGATTACCACGAGTACGAGGACCCGGAGTGGTCGCGGCGGTTCCGTACGTTTCTGCACGGGCGGGCGTGGACGCATGCCGAGGGGCCGAAGGCGCTGTTCGACCACGCGGTGGGCTGGCTGCGCCGTAACCGGGTGCTGCTGCCCGGGGTGAGCGTGCTGGCCCGGCAGGTGTCGGAGGTTCGCAGGGTCGCGGACCAGCGGCTGCACGCAACCGTAGCGGGGGCCGCCCGGCGCGCGGATGCGGCGTTGCCCGGGGACCTGGTGGCGACGCTGACGACGCCGGAGGGCTCGCGGCTCGCGGCTCTCGGAGCTGGAGCGGCTGCGCCGGCCGCCGACGCGTACGACGGGTACGGCGTTCGCCCGCGCGCTGGAGCGGGTTGATGAGATCGGCGCGTTCCAGCTCGGCAGGTTGAGGCTGTCGCAGATCCCGCCGAACCGGATGGCGTCGCTGGCCCGGTACGCGCTGGGGTCGAAGGCGGCGCTGCTGGAGCGGGCGGCGGAGCCGAAGCGTACGGCGATGCTCACCGCGGTGATGCGGCACCTGGAGGCGAAGGCGATCGACGAGGCCCTGGACTTGTTTCAGGTCCTCATGGCCACCCGGGTGCTGGTCGAGGAGCTGGAGCTGGTCGAGGAGCACGGGGCGGACGTGGATGTGGCCGCGCTGTGGGCGGCGCTGGAGGAAGTCGCCCCGCGCGCCGCCGTGATGACCGCGGCGGCCACGGTGGTCGCGCTGGTGCCCGAGGACGAGGGCTCGGCCGAGGTCGCGATGC
>NZ_JBSFZS010000598.1:0-1026 GCF_053600395.1 Streptomyces sp. NPDC005070
GGACCGGTACGGAGGCGGGGTTCCCGGTCCTGCGGATCCCTCCGCCAGGCGCGCGTTGGGTATCCCGGTCACCCGCAGCGGGCCGCCCGCCCGCTGTGCCTGTGCGGCCAGTTCGGTGAGGTCGGACACCTCGGCGCCCCACGCGATCGCGGGCACTCCGCGCAGGTCGAGTGTGTGGGCGGGCTCGGTGTGCAGGACGACCTCGTAGCGGTGGCGGGTGAGCGCGTTGTGCGCCTGCCCGGCCTTGAGGCGGATGTCGGCGCCGAGGCCGTGCCGGTCGGCCCATTCGGCGAACCACTCGGGGGCGAGGAGCAGTTCCCGTTCGGCGAGCAGGGCCTGCTCCACGGCCGCCCGGATCTCCTCGTGGGAGGCGTAGGGCTGCTGGGCGCGCTGCTCCGCGGTCGCCAGGATCCGCTGGGTGGCGGCGTTGCGGACGTCGCCGACGATGATCCGGCCGCCGGGTGCGAGCAGTTCGAGGATGTGGGTGAGCACCTGGTCGAGGTGGGCGGCGCTGGGGAGGTACTGGACGACGGAGTCGAGGACGACGGTGTCGAAGGTGGCGCGGGGCAGGCCGGTGAGGTCGTCGGCGGCCTGGACGGCGAGGTGGACCCGCTCGCCGTGGCCGGCCGTCTCGGCCTGGGTGCGGAGCCGGTCGATCGCGGCGGCGGACAGGTCGGTGCCCCAGTACTCCTCGACCTGGCCGGCGATCTTCGCGAGGAGCAGGCCGGAGCCGGCGCCGATCTCCAGGATCCGGCGCGGCGCGTGCCGCAGCACCTGGGCGAGGGCGGCGTCCTGCCACTGGCGGAGCTGCTCGTGCGGGATCGGCTCGCCCGTGTAGATGTTCTTCCAGGGCTGGAAGTCCTCGCCCCAGGTCTCGTCGGCGGCGTCCGCGTGGGCGTCGTCGTGGAGTTGGCGCCACTCCTCCACCTGGGCGGCGGTATCGGCGACGGCGGCGTCGGGGTCGGGTTCGATGTAGGCGACCAGGCGCTGGTCGCCCTTCTGCTCGGGCATCCGTGGCTGGAGGCG
>NZ_JBSFZS010000599.1:0-1020 GCF_053600395.1 Streptomyces sp. NPDC005070
AAGCGCCCCGAACCTTGGTGCGGCCCGGACCGCGGCATGTGAGAGACCGTGACGCAGGTGGCGATGGCCCCGCCGCAGCGGTCGCAGGGCGAAGAGTTGAGGGGTGCCCCCGGAGCCCCGCAGCCCGACAACCGGATGAACGTCCCTTTCCGGATCAGCGCCCCCCGTCGGCCGCACGGACCAGCGCATCGAACAGCGCCTGCTGGACGGAGTCCTCAGGGGCCGTGTCCTCCGGGTGCCACTGCACGGCCGTGAACCACCCTTCGGCTTCCGGGAGTTCGAGGCCCTCCACGGTCCCGTCCGCGGCACGCGCCGTGACCGTCAGGCCCGAGCCGAGGCGTTCGACCCGCTGGTGGTGGTAGCAGGACGCCTCCACCTTCTGTGCGCCGGTGGCACGCTCCAGCAGGGTTCCGCGCTCGACGGCCACCGGGTGCACGACGTGCCGGTGTTCGCGCTCGGCGCCGCCCATGTCCTGTTCCAGGGTGCCGCCGAGGGCCACGTTGACGACCTGGAGGCCGCGGCAGACGGCCAGCAGCGGAAGGCCCAGGTCCAGGGTCCGGCGGGCGACTTCGAGGTCGAAGGCGTCCTGGAGGTCGTCGACGTCGTAGACGCTGTCGTGGGTGTCGGCGGCTCCGTAGCGGTGGGGAGCGAGGTCACCGCCACCGGGGAGCAGGACGCCGTCGAACCGGGCGAGGCGCGCGGCCACGTCCGTGACGGCGGGGTCGGCCGGGTGGATGGTCGCCGGTTCGCCGCCGGCCCGCCACACCGCCTCGATCAGAGCACGGGCGTTGACCTCGGCGGCGTACCGAAGGGCGGAGGTGGTCGCGGAGAAGCGGGCAGGAACGGCGATCAGGGGGCGCGTCACAGCTGAATCCAGGTGGTCTTGAGTTCGGTGTACTTCTCCAGGGCGTGGGCGGACTTGTCGCGGCTGGAGCGCCGGGAACTCCGACGGGGAGCCGGGATGATCGAGGTTCTGGTCGTGGACGACGACGCGCGGGTCGCGCGCGTCAACGCCGCCTA
>NZ_JBSFZS010000600.1:0-1016 GCF_053600395.1 Streptomyces sp. NPDC005070
GACGAGGCTCCCGGGCAGTTGAGGGAGGTATCTGACATCTCATCTCGGTTGCCGGGGAGCCCCGTTGATTACGTATCCTGCCGCACTCGACCTGCCGCATGCCCTGGTGGAGACGGTCACGATGCTGATCGTCCTTCGTGAGGGTGACCGCCGGTGCAAGCTCCGTACTTGCGCCAGCATGCGACGCTCGCCCAGATCGCGGCCGGTTTCCGCATCAGTGTCGGCACTGCGCATGCCTATGTCCGTTCCGTCGTGGGCCTGCTGGCACGCCGGGCTCCGGGGCTGACCCGGGCGCTACGAGAGGCAAAAGCGCGAGTGCAATACGTGCTGGTCGACGGCACTCTCGCGGAGTGCGACCGGGTCGGTGACGGCCACGGCAACTACTCCGGAAAGCACCGTCGGCACGGGGTGAACCTGCAGGTCATCACCGACCCCGGTGGCACCATCGTGTGGATCTCCAGGGTGCTGCCCGGCCGCACCCACGACCTCACCGCCGCCCGCAGACACCGCATCATCACCACCTGCAGGCGGCTCGGCATCCCGGTCCTGGCCGACCTGGGCTACCTCGGCGCCGGCGGCACCATCGCGACCCCCCCATCCGACGCCGGCCCGGCAAAGAACTCAGCCCTCGCCAGCAGTCGTTGAACAAGGCCCATGCCCGCCTGCGCTACCCCGTCGAACGCGGCATGGCCCGCTTGAAAACCTGGCGGATCTTCCGCAAAGCACGCTGCAGCCCCACCTGGCTCACCACCGCAGCACGAGCCGTCCTGACCCTGGAGAGCTACCGCTGAAAATGCTCACTGAATGTGGGCGTTGCTACAGGATTCGGCATGGCCTGCACGGGGCGGCCGCGCAGGTGTGGGTACCGCTCGCGGGAAGCGACACTCGTCCCCCTCGCCCGCTTCTGCCTACGAATCTCTGGCGCGGGACACTAGCGGTGGTTTGTTGACGGCGGGTCATAGCTGCAGTAGGCCGGTAGCAGAGGAACGTCGCTTCGCCGCCAGGGGGCTCGTGAT
>NZ_JBSFZS010000601.1:0-1010 GCF_053600395.1 Streptomyces sp. NPDC005070
GGCGATCAAGGCTTCCGGTGGCCCCGAGGTCGACAAGCGCCGCATCGAGCTGGGCTCGCCCATCAAGACCCTGGGCGCCCACGAGACGTCCGTGCCGGCGACGCAGCAGCGCACGGCGCTCGCGCTCGGTCATGCCTCCCCAGACGCCGTGCTCGATGCGCTGGTCCAGTGCATAAGCGAGGCATTCCGTGAGCACGGGGCAGCCGATGCACAACATTTTGGCCCGGTTCTGCGCCGCGCCTTCGACGAACAGGTCGTCCGGATCGGCCGTACGGCACAATCCTCGATCGCTCCAGTCGGTGCTCGTCATCTCGTGATGCCGTCCTCTCCCCTGGCCCCCGCCTGCGAGTTGCCCACCTGCCCTGGGCAACAGGCATATGACACTACGCCTTTCGAGGACCGCAACTCTATCTGCCGTACGGCACCACACCTTCGAGTGAGTCCGGCTTGCCTCGCGCGCGCGGCGGCGCTATGGAGGTGCCTCGACGGTTCACGGTGCCGATCAGCGCCTCCCGTACACGTGCGGCCGTCCATCACCCTTCCTTCCGATGGAAAGCAGGAGACATGTCCAGGAACAAACAGACCGTCGAGACCTACTTGGACGGCTTCCGGAAGAACGATCACGCACAGATCCTGAGTTGCCTCACCGATGACATCGAGTGGACGGTTTTCGGCGGATTCCATCTGACCGGCAAAGAGGCGTACGACGCCGCGATCGAGGGCCCCGGCTTCGTCCCGCCTCCCCGGCTGGAGGTCGTCCGCATGGTCGAGGAGGACGACGTGATCATGGCCGAACTCACCGGAACGGTGATGCGTGAGACGGGAGAGCCGATGCGCATGTCGATGGCCGAGGTATTCCGCATGCGCGACGGGAAGATCTGCGAACGCCGGGCATGGGTGATCGAGCTCAAGCGGAACGAATACGTCTGATCCGCCGGGGCGGTTCGGCGGGAGGCTTCGGCGACCGCCTCCGGGCCTCCGCCGGCCCGCGCGGCCGCGTATCCGACGAG
>NZ_JBSFZS010000602.1:0-1009 GCF_053600395.1 Streptomyces sp. NPDC005070
GTCATGACGGTTCCGCTCCTGCGCCGCAGAGGGCTTCCCATGGCCGACGCGACCGCCACGGCCAACCCCCTCAGCGTGCCCGTCGCCCTCGCCGGGACCCTCGTCTACGCCCTCGCCCCACCGCGTCCGCCGCCACGGGCCGGTTCGGTTACGTCGACCTGACCGCCGGCGCCACCCTTCTCCTGGGCTCGCTGCCCACCATCGCCGTGGCGCGCCGGGTCACCGGCCGGGTCCCGGACCGCGTCCACTCCGCCGCGTACGTCGTCCTGCTCGCGGTCGTCCTGACGGTCGTGGTCGTGGGAGTCTGACGCGGCGGGCCCACGCCGGACCTGGTCGGCCGCACCGGAGCTGGAGTTCAATGTGATTGACTCGAAAGTTCAGCGCACTCTACGTTCCGTGGTATGGCTCATGACGAACAGACGCGCGTGGCACGGCTGTTGGACGCGCAGGCGAAGGCCGAGCGGCTCTTCGCGGAGATCGAGGAGCGCGGGCTGGTGGCGCCGGGGCAGGGCGAGCGGGCGGTCAGTGACCAGGTTCGTGACCTCGCGAACGAGCTCTTCGGCACCACCCGGCACTGGCACAAGCGGATCGTGCGCTCGGGCCCGAACACCCTGAAGCCGTACAAGGAGAACCCGCCGGACCGGGTGCTCGGCTCGGACGACATCGTGTTCGCCGACTTCGGGCCCATCTTCGAGGAGTACGAGGCCGACTTCGGCCGCACGTTCGTCCTCGGCGACGACCCGGTCAAGCACCGGCTGCGGGACGACCTGCCGCAGATCTTCGACGCCGGCAAGCGGCACTTCGCCGGCAGCCCCGACATCACCGGCAGGCAGTTGTACACCGAGGTCGAGCGGCTGGCCGCCGAGGCCGGGTGGGAGCTGGGCGGCTGGCACGCCGGACATCTGGTGGGCGAGTTCCCTCACGAGTGGATCGACGGCGCGGACGCCGAGTCGTACATCGCCCCCGCCAACGACACCCCGCTGCGCCGCACCGACAAGGCGGGCCGCAC
>NZ_JBSFZS010000603.1:0-1005 GCF_053600395.1 Streptomyces sp. NPDC005070
GCCCCACAGCCCGAGGACCTGCACGGCGACGAAGGACGCGACGAGTCCGAGCAGGGTGCACCAGAACATGCGCGGGCGGGACGTCGTACGCGGCACGCATGTTGGCCAGCGGGGTGCCCACCGGTACCGCGCCGAGGTCGCCGTCCTGCTCGGGGACGGTGAAGGTGGAGGTGTAGAAGCTCTCCGTCTGGCCGTAGGCGTTGATGACGCGGGTGCCGGGCAGGACGCGGCGCACCGTGCGGACCAGGTCCGCGGAGAGCGCCTCACCGGCGAAGATCACCGTTTCGACGTCGAGGCGGGGGGCGGTGGCTGCGTCGGCGGCGATCTGGTCGAGCAGTGCGGAGAACACGGTGGGCACGGCGCTGATCGTGCTGCCCGACCAGCTTCCGCGTTCGGCGAGTTCGAGGACGTCACGGACGATCTCGACGCTCGCGCCGCAGGTCAGCGCGGTGAAGATCTCGAACACGGAGACGTCGAAGTTGACCGAGGTCGCGGCCAGCATCCGGGAGCCCGCCGTGACGTGGGTGCGCCGGGCCAGGTCCTGGACGCCGTTGACGACGGCGGCGTGGGTGACGCAGACGCCCTTGGGGGTGCCGGTCGATCCGGAGGTGAACATCACGTAGGCGAGGTGGTCCGGGCGCGCGCCGGCGTCCCGCGTCTGGGCGGCGGGCTCCTCGAGGTGCAGATCCTCGAGGTGCAGGAGGTGCCGTGTGTCCGTGGCGAGGGCGGCGGCGGTGGCGTGGTCGCTCACCACCAGGGCCGGGTCGGCGGTGGTGAGCAGCAGGTCGACGCGTGCGGCCGGGTAGCCCGGGTCGATGGGCAGGTAGGCGCCGCCGGCCTTGAGGACGGCCAGCAGGGCGACGACCAGGTCCGTGGAGCGGGGCAGGGCCACGGCGACCAGGACGTCCGGCCCGACCCCGTGGCTCTGCAGCACGGCGGCCAGCCGTCCGGCGCGCTCCTCCAGTTCGCGGTACGACAGTTCGTTCTCCCCGCAGACGACCGCGG
>NZ_JBSFZS010000604.1:0-1005 GCF_053600395.1 Streptomyces sp. NPDC005070
AGGCCGCCGGGGTGGAGTTGCAGGTGTCGAGAAACTCGGCCACGCCGTCGAGCGCGACGTCCGCCGGCATCGGCTGCACGGCGCCCGCGGCGAGCTGGGCGTCGTAGGTGTGCACCAGCACCTCGTGCACACGGCGCCGGGCAACGCCCCAGGCATTCGCCGGCGACACGCCGGCGGCCCACCACGTCCAGCACTCGTGCTCCGGGCCGGCCTCGCGCAGCGCACTCAGCAGCAGCTCGTTCGACTCGGCGTACCACGCCAGCAGCGCTTCGAGTTCGTGCGGCACCTTTGCGGCATGCTTGGCCGGCGGAGCCTCGGCCGGGCCCGCGGCGACGATCGCGGCCCACCAGCGCTGGCCCGTACCCAGGTGCTGCACCAGATCGAACAACGTCCACCCGGGGCAGGACGGCACCGGCGCGTCAAGGCTGGGCGCGGCGGCAACCGCACTCCGGAACGCGGCCGACCGCTCGTCGATCAGTTGCAGCAGGGCGGAAAACTCAAGACTCTCTGTCACATCGCTTACCTATCACCCCAGGTCAACCGAACGCACCCTATTTTCCAGGCCGTCAGCTGCGGGCCTCAGAGCACCTAATGGAAAGCCTGGGCGTGGCCATATCCCCTTCCTGACGTGCCGGCGCCGGCCGCGGGACTTGGACGAGGCCGGGGTGTGACATCGGCTGCACCAGGTGCTGCTGACCGAGCTGCACCGTGCCGTCAGCTCCTCTAAGCCGCCGCCGATGCCGCATGCCGCCAGAAGCCCGAGAATGTGATGCGGTCCTTGGGCAGGCCCAGTCGGTTGAGGTGCCTGCGGCCTTCCTGCGCGAGGGTCGACTCTCCTACGACGAAGGCGTACCCGGCGGGGTCGGCGGAGGTGAGGCGGCGGAGTTCGCGGAGGCGGCGGTGCCGGCCACGGATCCGTCCCCGTACCGCGCCACCCAGGTGACGGTCACGCCGGGCGGCGCGTCCAGGGTGCGGCGGTCGGCAGTGGTGGGCACCTCCTGGATA
>NZ_JBSFZS010000605.1:0-1003 GCF_053600395.1 Streptomyces sp. NPDC005070
CCGGGCCTCCGCCGTGGGCGCGGAGGGTGCCCATGCCGAGGGCGCACCCGCGGAAGGCACCCGCGCGGTCATCGCTTCCACCCCGTCCGGCATACGCCCGGTCACCTCCCGCCCTTCGGTCGAATCAGTTGTCTTCGACTCTACGGGCGGGGTCTGACAATCGGCTCCCACGACCGCGGCGGGCGGCTGCGGCCCTCGTCACCGGGCCCGGCCCGGTGTGGCGAGGCCGGGGCGCTACGGGATCGTGCGCGAGACGAGGTAGACCATCGGGTGGTCCGTCTCGGAGCCGTTCACGACGATGTCCTGGGTCGGCGCGGGGTCCTTCTGCTTGTGCACGAGTCCCCACCAGGGGCCGGGGCCGGTGAACTCCCACCCGACGACCTTCTGGTTGCGGTCGCTGATGGTGATGTGGTCCTTCTTCAGCGCGGCACGGCTGGTGCCGACGCCCTTGAGGAACCCGTCGAGCCCCGCCTGTGTGGTGCCGAACTGGACGTACAGCCGGCTGGTCTTCCAGTTGTTCGTCTCGTAGTAGGCGACGTCGGTGGACTTGCCGGGGATGGGCACCTGGTAGACGCGGCGCTGGACGCGCGAGGGCCAGCCCGAGGTGAGGCCGGTCGCCGAGTACTTCGCCTCCTTGTCCTTGCCGCTGTTGCGGCTCTGGTCCGCGGAGATCACCAGGTAGCCGGCGGGTACGCCGATGAGCAGCACGATGATCAGCAGGGTCAGCGCGCGGCGGCGGAACTTGTGGCGCGGGTCCTCGGGCGGCCGCTGCGGCTCGTCCGGGGAGGTCGCCTGACGAGGGAGCGAGGCGGTCACCGCGACTCCTGCTGCGTCGTGCGGCGGGTCTCGGCGTAGCGCTCGTACCGCTCGTAGCGCTCCACGCGGCGCCGCTTGGCGCGCCGGAAACGGCGGGCGACGAGCCGCGCGAGGTCGGCGGCGCCGACCATGCCTGCCTCGGGGCCGAGCTGGGCGCGCGCGATCCGTGCCTCGGGGCGGTAGCCGC
>NZ_JBSFZS010000606.1:0-1002 GCF_053600395.1 Streptomyces sp. NPDC005070
GGCGAAGACGTGACCGCGCTGCCGCCGAACAAGCGCAACGTCAACACCGTCTTCCAGAGCTACGCGCTGTTCGACCATCTCAGCATCGCCGACAACGTCGCCTTCGGCCTCAAGCGCAAGGGCGTCGAGAAGGCGGAGACCCGGCGCCGCGTCGGCGAGATGCTGGAACTGGTCCAGCTCGACGGCTTCGCCGGGCGCAAGCCTCGCACCCTCTCCGGCGGCCAGCGCCAGCGCGTCGCCCTCGCCCGCGCCCTGGTCAACCGGCCGGCCGTCCTCCTGCTCGACGAACCGCTCGCGGCCCTCGACCTGAAGCTGCGCCGCCAGATGCAGGTGGAGCTCAAGCAGATCCAGCGCGAGGTCGGCATCACCTTCGTCTTCGTCACCCACGACCAGGACGAGGCACTGACCATGTCGGACCGGATCTGCGTCATGAACGAGGGCCGCGTCGAGCAGTGCGGCACCCCCGAGGACGTGTACGAGCACCCCGCCAGCCGCTTCGTCGCCTCCTTCATGGGCACCTCCAACCTGATGACCGGCACCTACCGCGGCGGCGAGGTCACCCTCGACCAGGGCCCCGCCCTGCCCGTCGGCCCCCGAGCCGCCATCGCCGACGGAACCTCGGTCAGCGTCTCCGTACGCCCCGAGAAGGTCTGGCTGTCCGACTTCGAACCGGGCATGTCGGTGCTGCGCGGAGTCGTCCGCGCGACCGTCTACAGCGGCCCCACCACCACGTATCTGATCGAACTCGCGCCCGGCGTCACCCTGTCCGTGCTGGAGCAGAACACGGCGCGCGCCCGCATGGAGGACCGCTGGAGCGGTGGCGAGACGGTCGAGTTCGGCTGGCGGCCCGAGCACTGCCTCGTCCTCGCCTGACCGCCCCCACCCGATCTGAAAGCGAAACCGATGCATCACGACGTGATCGTTCTCGGCGCCGGGCTGGCCGGGCTCGCCGCCGCCCGGGACCTGGCCGCCGCCGGCACCGACGTGCTCGTCCTGGAGGCC
>NZ_JBSFZS010000607.1:0-1001 GCF_053600395.1 Streptomyces sp. NPDC005070
GGCGATCCGGGTCACCCGCACCGGCCCGAACATGCACTACGCACAGGCATTCGCGCCGAGGGTCCGGGTGAACACCTTCGCGCCGGGCTTCATGGAGACGGAGCGGATGCTGGGCCGCGAGGACTACAGGAACGGCCGGGGAGACAAGCTGCGGGAGATGACCCCGATGCGCCACATCCCCAAGCCCGAGGAGGTCGCCGGAGCGGCGCTCTTCCTCGCGACGCCCGACGCCCTTCACATCACCGGCAGCTACTTTGTGGCCGACGGCGGCTACAACATGATCGGAGCCTGACATGACTGCCCAGCGCGTCCTCTTCGTCAACGGGGCTGTTTTCGACGGATCCGGAGAGCCGGCGTACACCGCCGACGTGGTGGTCGAAGGCGACACGATCGAAGCCGTGGTCGCCGGAGGCGGCGTGGTGGCGGAGCCGGGAGACCAGATCGTCGACTGCGTCGGCAGGACGGTCATGCCCGGCATGATCGAGTCGCACTGCCACCTGACCTTCCCGTCGGCGGTCGGGCACATCGATCCGACCTTCAACCCGCCGCTGGACGTCAGCTTCTTCCACCAGATGCCGACGCCGGACGAGCACCTGGAGATCGCCCGGCGCAACGCGCGCATCCTGCTCGACCAGGGCTTCACCAGCGCCTATTCGGCGGGCTCGCTCACCCCCGTACCGACCGAGATCATCCTGCGGGAGCAGATCAAGGCCGGTGCCGCGGTCGGACCGCGCCTGCGCGCGGCGTCCTTCGAGGGGGACAACAACCCGGTGCAGATGGGTCCCGACGGTCCGCGCGAGAAGAAGACCGGCCCGGACGCCGTACGTGAGTTCATCCGCGAACAGGCGGATCTCGGCTTCGACAGCGTCAAGCTCCTGATGAGCAATGACGACGTCTTCTTCGCGGGCGGCTCGATGGTCACGCAGTACAGCGCCGAGGAGGCGCGCGCCGCCACCGGTGCGCTGGGCAACGGTTGGCAACTTCCCTGGGAAACACGGCTG